>QHWL01000353.1 GCA_003222555.1 Acidobacteriota bacterium
TACCGGGTCGCAGTCGCAGATGTCTTACGCTTCGAGATCCGAAACAGGCTCGCCGCAAACGGCCGGGCACCAGCCTCGCGAAATCGTCGTCGAAGCGGTTGACGCGGTGCAGACCGTTGTAGTCCTTTCTGGTCCCTTTTAATCCTTTTCAGGGCGTCCTGATCCTCCCCCGGTTCGTGTTAGGGCCTCGCGGCCGACCGGCTATTGCGCCCTTACATGGCATGGAGTCTTGTATTGAAGTGAGCCATACGCGCGCCTGGAAGCACCCAGTCGATCACGTGAGCTCGGAGGGTGGAGAATTGTGACGTGTCAGTAGATCGGCCCCGGAGGCCGAGGATCGCGATGTCCTCGACCTGCGTCCCTACCGCGCACATCGGAAACCGGCAGCCTCGGGGCTGCCGGTTTTTTATATATTAGGTGGTGCCGGCGGACAACGGCTCGACGGTCGTGCTATCGCCCGCGCTGCGGCTCAGTTCGTTCCAGACGACGTACGGTTCACCGACGGCGCCTATAATGCTCGGATAGGGATCACGCGCAATACCGAGGTCCGCGCCTCGGGCCCAGTATGGTCGTCTGGTGATCGAACGGACCATCGCAGCCTCAACACACGGCCGCTATGTGGTCGCGCCCTCGTCGTCGGCGGGGCCTTCGCCGCTGCTCGTCGGCTTTCACGGCTACGCCGAGAGCGCGGAAATGCACCTCGAGCGGTTGAGGGCCATCCCGGGCGCTGCCCGATGGCTCATCGTCTCCGTGCAGGGATTGCATCGCTTCTACAGGGGTCGCAGCCAGGACGTCGTGGCGAGCTGGATGACTCGGCAGGACCGCGAGCTCGCCGTCGCCGACAACGTCGGCTACGTCGCGTCGGTGGTCGACCAGGTCTCACGCGAGTGGGCGGCCGGACAACCGTTGATATTTGCCGGCTTTTCTCAAGGCGTGGCGACGACGTTTCGCGCCGCCGCAGCGTCAACAACCGGCGTGAGCGGCATTGTCGCGCTTGGCGGCGATGTGCCGCCCGATCTCGACCAGCCCGCGCTGGCGCGCATTCCGGCCGCGCTGATCGGACGCGGAGCGGACGACGAGTGGTACTCGCCCGCGAAGTTTGCAGAGGACTTGCAGCGGCTGACGGCTGCCGGCGTCGATGTGCGGCCGATCGAGTTCGACGGTGGCCACGAGTGGTCCGCGGACTTCAATCGTGCCGCGGGAGAATTTCTCCGCCAGTGGCGATGATGGTGCGGATCCAGTCGACAATGGTCCGCTGAACGCCAGCGTAAATGGCGGTCTGTTCCGCCGGACTTTTCCGTGACAGCTTCAACGAGTGATCGGTGCCTTCAACGCCGTACAGCATCGCCGCCGGTGAAAGCGAGGCTACGAACGGGCCGAGTTCCGCGGGCGTTCCGAACGCGTCTCGGCCGCCCTGCACGAACAGCATCGGCCGTCCGACGGCTGGTAGATGCGCGTCACGGCGCAGTTCCGGCCGCCCTGGTGGGTGCAGTGGATATCCAAGGAGAACGAGACCGCGGATTGGAAGACCGGGATCGGCTGCCGCAACCTGCGTCGCGATCCGGCCGCCCATCGACTTTCCGCCCAGGAAGAGGAACCGGCGTGCGCTGTCCACTTCGTCGCGAACCGCGTCGATGACCGCGCGGTAGCACTCTTCGAGGATGGGACCGCGGTCGGGAAGCCGCCGTCTTTGTTCCGTGTAAAGAAAATTGAACGTGTTGACGTCGAGGCCGAGGTCGGTGAGCGCGTTCGCGAAATCGACGATGAACGGGCTGCGCTGACCCGCGCCGGCGCCGTGAGCCAGGATCAGCGCGGCACCGATGCCGTGGGCAGCGCTGGAGTAGAGGAGCGCCGTTATGCCGGCGCTCCTCCCAACCTGAACGGCCAGTTCTTTAGGACTTTTCAAGCGCCTCGCGCACTTCGGCGTCGGTTTTCAGATTGTTGGTCACCGAAAAGGCGCCGAATTGAGTCGCCAGGCTCCGCGCCAGCATGCGATCCACTTCGCTGTTCACCACGCCCGTCAGCGTGACTCGGCCGTGATCGACAATGACGTGAATCGGCGGGTTCACCAGTGAGTAGTTCGAGAAGTGACCGCTGCCGTAAATCGATCTCGCGATCCGATAGCGCAGTTGATCGTCGAACTGCGACACCGGCAGGACGCCTATCCGATTACGCACCTCGCTGACACCGTCGATCTTCGCCACCCGCTTCGCGATTTCGTCACGCTTGTACGGCATCGTCACCTTGCCCGTAAGCGTGACAACGCCGTCTTTCACGGCGGCGTCGACGTCGTCGAAGATCGAGAAGTACGCGTATCGATTCACGGTCTTGGAGATGTCGTTGAACACCTGGAGATCTTTTCGCTCCCCGGTGGACGCCAGCACGTTTGCCGACATCGCCAGGGCCGTCGCGAGCACGCACAGCTTCTTCAACATGTTGCCCTCCTCACTTCGCCGGAAGTGTCCGGCTTCAGCTGGAATTGCCCAGTCCGTCGAGTGCCGCTCTCAACCGGGCCCACTTAACTGCTGTGGTCTAAGGCAAGGCAAGTGCCAACGAACGCTGTCACTAATTTGCAGAAAAAAAATCACTTAGACGCCCTTACAGATAGCGGTGTCCTCGCTGAAGGACAGCGGTCACACCGGAGGTTGATGGCCGGCAAAGGCGAGCCCGAGGCCGTAGGTGATCGCGGCTTCGAGAATGCCGACCATCGTCATTTCCGCGCCGCTCGCCCACCACGACCGCATCGTCACGAGCGACTTGGACGCGCCCACCGCGAAGTGCGCAATCGTGCTGATGATGAACGAGGCGATGACGGCGGGCATCCCGACGGTGAAGAAGAAGGGGATGATGGGGATGAATCCGCCGATTGCCGTCGAAACGCTCGCCGACACCATGGACCGCCACGGATTGGGAAATGTCTCTTCGGATAACCCGAGCTCTTCGTGCACGAGCGCGCGCAGGAACTGTTTGGGCTCTTTCTGCATTCGCTCCGCCATCCCGCGAGACTCTTCGGCAGAGAAGCCCTTGAGCTGATAAAACAGCTCGAGCTCGAGCATCTCTTCGTGCGGGTCTTCTTCGATTTCCATACGCTCGCGCGACACCTCCGACTCGTACACTTCTCGTTGCGATTTCGACGAGAGATACGCGCCGGCGCCCATCGAAAGCGCGCTCGCCAGCGTGCCCGCGAGCCCCGCCGCGAGGACGACCTCGCTGCCGCCGGTGTAGCCGGCCATACCGGAGACAATCCCGAAGACGGCCCCCAGACCGTCGTTGACGCCGTAGATCGCATCGCCGATCCAGCCCGAGCCACGCACGTGCCAACGCTCACGCCTCAGAATCGTGTCGAGCGTCGATCGCGGGGTAGGCAACGCGCCGCCGGCGAGCGCCCGGAGCACGACGGCGTGATCGCGCTCTTCGAGCATCGCGTCCTCCGCGATTTTCCGGTCGGCCGGATCGCTCAGCCGCCTCATCAGCTGGTCGTACTCGGCCTCGGCTTTCGTCTCCTCCTGCTCGAGACGATGGAGGACGATGCTGGGGTCGCCCATCCGCTGAAACCACGACAGGCCGCGCTCGACCTCCTTGGCGTCGGGCCGCCGTCCGGTCGCGAGTTCGATGCGTTCGGCCCACCGTGCAGCGTGCTTATCTTCCTGTTCGGCGAGGCGCAGCAGGATCTCCCGGCGTTTCGGGTCGTGCTCACGTTCAGCGAGCAGTTTGTAGGTATGCGCGGCCTCGACCTCGCGGCGCCACATTTTTTCGACGGTCGCCAGGTTGACCCTGTCTATGGCCATGACATCATCCTGCGAATTTCTCGCACAACACGATCGTGGCTATCCCGGCCGCGATGAGGAAGACCTGCCGAAGGGCGTTGGTGTCGACCTGGACCTGGCCCCGGTGGAGATCGGGAATCAGGTCCGACATTGCGATGTACAGCAGGCTGGCAGACGAGAACGCGAGGACAAAGGGGCGGATTCCGGGTAAGACCTCGACCGTCGCGAACGCCACGAGCGCGCCCGCGATTCCCGAGACGCCAGAGACGACGTTGAGCAGCAGCGCCCCGCCGCGGCTGTAGCCGGCGCCGAGCAGAATCGCGACATCGCCGACCTCCTGGGGAATTTCATGGGCGGCGACGGCGACGGCCGTGTTGATGCCAAGCGGCACCGACGTGAGGACCGCCGTGCAGATGATTGCGCCGTCGATGAAATTGTGGAACGCATCGCCGATGAGGACGAGCGGCACCGTCGCGCCGTGCACCTGGCATTCGTCTGTGTGACAGTGCCGGAGCAGAACGAGCTTTTCGAGAACGAAGAACACCAGGATGCCGGCGAGCAGCGTACCGAAGACCGTAGGGGGTTTCAGCTCGCCAAGCGCTTCAGGGAGAAGGGCGAGCAGCGCGACGCCGAGCAGGGCGCCGACCGCGTAGCTGACCAGCCAAGGGACTAGCCGCGTTCGCAGATGATCGTTGAACAGGAGGAGCGACGAGGCAACGAGCAGGCCGCCGCAGCTGCCCAGGAGGCTCAGCCCCAGGGCTGTCGCGAGGAGAGGCACGCGACATTCTAGCTTGCTATATAGCCGCGACGCGCCCGGACTCGATAAGCCTGATTTTTGACGTCCACCCGAATCGCATGCCAGCGACCGTCTTTTTTTCCGCTGGACGGGTAACCCAGGTAGTACTGTTTACTGAGCTCATCGGCGATGCCGACGGTCGCCGGGTTGAGATCCCGGGCATCCCGGATGATTTCCGTGCGCCCGCCGCTGTCGTCGGTCATGTCGCGAAGCGCGGCCACGTTGACGCGATCGTCGTCGCGGCCGCGCGGCCAGCCGCCCCCGCCAGTGCCTCCGCCCGTTCCGCCGGTCGGCGGCCAACCGCTGCGGCCGCGTCCGGGCGGGAAGGGAAACGGAATCGGAAAGCGCGGCGGCGGCAGCGGCGCCCGGCGTATCGTCGGCTCGCTTTCGCCGTCGATGCCGATCGCGTAGACGAGCACCTCGCTCTGTCGGATTTGCTGCTTGATCTCCCGGATGTCGGTGCGGCTGGCGGTGTCGTTGCCGTCCGAGATCACCAGCAGCGCCTTCTTTCGATTCTGCCCCTGTGCGGCCAACGGAATCGCTTCGGCGACGGCGTCGTACATGGCGGTGCCGCCGTTGGGTGTGAGCCGGCCCAGCGCACGCGTGAGCAATTGACGATCGGTGGTCCAGCTTTGCAGCAGGACGGGGTAGTTGCTGAATCGATAGAGAAAGATTTCATCCTGCTTGCCGAGCAGATCGTACAGGAAGCGATCGAGCGCGCTCTGCGCCGCGTCGATCTTCGCTCCAGCCATACTACCGCTCGTGTCGAGGGCAACGCCGAGACTGACGGGCACGCGTTCGGCGCTGAAATGGGTCACCTGCTGCGGCTGGTCGTCTTCGTACACCACGAAATCTTCCTTCCGCAAACCGGGAACAAACCGTCCGCTCGAATCCGAGACCGTCGCCGTAACGTTGATGAGCTCGACGCCGCTCTTGAAACGGAACCCGTCGTCCTGGTCGGCCGGTTTCGGCGCCGGCGGCTGCTGCTGTCCGTGCACCGAGATCGCGAGCAGCGCGATGCCGGCTGAGACAACGCCGAAGGAACGCATTTGGTGGAGCATACTCTTAACTTTTGCCTTTTGGCTTTTAACTTTTACCTTCTAACTTCTACCTTCTAACTTCTAACTTTGTCTCGCGCCGGTCCAGGTGGGGGACAGCGCCGCCGTCGGTTCGGAAGCTGACACGGTAGCGGCTGACGTCGGCGGTCCCGGCAACAGTCACGCCGAAGGGCGACTCGGCGCCGGGCGCGAGGGCCGACGCGTCGATTGCCGCTCGTCCGCTAGCGATGAACCCGCCATCGCGATTGAACAGGAAAACGACTGCCGTGAGGCCGCTCACTTCGCCGGCCGACGGCGGATTCCGGACGATGCCGCGAATGGTGAATCGATCGGCATCCCGCTCGTGTCCGAGCGCAACGAGCTCGAGCGGGAAAGATTCGATCGGCGCCGCCTGTGTGGCCCAGGCGTTTGCGCGCAGGGTCTGGTTCGAGCCGGGCGCCACGGGCGCGTGCGCCGGCGCGGGATTGGCGGCGGCGCGCGAGCCGCTGCTCAACACGACGGCAAGCGCCGCACCGGTGCCCACCACAAAGAGGCCGAGCGCGACCACGGCGGCGAACCGCGAGCCCTGAGACATCCCGGTTTCAGCCCTCGCAAAGATATCGCTGTGGCCGCTCGAGATCGGTCGCGGTTGCAGTTCCAGCTCGTCATCGAATCGTCGCGGGGCCCCAGGCTGGCCGTGAATCTCCATGGCCAGCGCGGCGACCCGCGCTGCCGATCGGCGGCGCTCCTCGCGCGCCAGTCGCCACACGGCCACGCCCATGATCGCGGAGAGGGTCAACGAGAAGACTGTGACGACGATAAGGGCAATGTTCATGGCCGACTTTCTGCGTAGTCAGTGGTCTAACGCAATCTGAATTCCACCGCAACTTCGACGAGGACGTCAACCGGCGCGCCGTGGCGATGGGCGGGCGAGAAACGCCATTGGCGGACCGCCTGCAGCGCACGCTCGTCGAGGCCCGCTCCCAGCCCCCGCAGCACTTTGATTTCGCCCACCGATCCATCTCGCCGCACGACAATTTCCAGGACGACCTCGCCGACGAGATTGCGCTGCCGGGCTTCTTCGGTGTAATCCGCTTTCACTTCGCGCAGAAGCCTCGGCGGCTCGATTCCGCTGCCGGGACGGAACGGACCGCCGCCCGTCCCGCCTCCAGATCCTGGTCCGATGCCGGAACCGTCGCCTTCGCCGACACCGGTTCCCGCGCCCGTGCCCGCGCCGCCACCCGCGCCCAATCCGTGGCTGTCGTTCTGCGCCGCTGTCTGTTCGAGCACACCGGCCCGGCTGCGCATATCGGCCGGCGCGGAAACGATCGGCACGAGCAGGGGCGGGAGCCGCTCGGCGTCGAGCGGCGCCGGTTTCGGTTCGGGAGGCGCCGGCGTCGGCACGGTCGGCTTGGGCGGCTCACGTAACGGCAGCGGGCTGTTGATTGCGCGACGTCCTTCGCGAAGCACCTTCGGAGGCGGTGCCGGCTGCCGGAGTCCGCCGCCGCCGCCACCGCCGCCGGGTCCCGGCGTGGCAATGAAGATGAGTCGAGTTGGCTCCCGATGATCCAGCGTCGCTGCGGTCGGCGTGAGGCCGAGCGTGGCGAAGAAGACGGCTGCCGCCACCATACCCGCATGGAGCGTGCTCGACACCGCCAACGGCACACCCTTCGATGGCGTCCGCCTCGAGCGCGAAGAGAAGACCGAAAACAGAGCCGGTGCGGGTGCGGCCGCGACAATGTTCGTGTCTTTCGGATCGTTCATATGTACGGCAAGGGCGCCAATCCGAACGGCATCCGCGTGCGGCACTGGGCGGTCGACGCCGCCAAGCACGGCGAGCACCTGCTCTTCGGACACTCCGGCCGCTTGCGCGATCTCGCGCGGCGAATACACCTCGATCGACTGGTTGGAACTCATGGTGAATGGCTGAGTGGGCCAGCCCTCAACCTTCGACTGCCCAGGGACGCGTCCAGCGCCGTCGACGCGCAGTATCTGGGGAGATTAAAGCCGGCACTAACCCACCCTCTGGCGTGGCAAAAGGCTTGCCGCGGGTGGCAGCAGGGCAGGGGCCGGCGCCGGAAGCTTTTTCGGGCGATTCGCTGGAGACCTTCTCGATCGGTCTCGCCGGAGCCGAACCCGAGTGTGCTCCTGCCATGACATCTGTCCCCTGACGCAGACCGCGTGGGAAGGGCAGGTGGGGCAAGTGGGGCAGG
>QHWL01000354.1 GCA_003222555.1 Acidobacteriota bacterium
TTGTCGAGGCAGTTTCTGATGACGAGCTCTTGAGGATCTCCAGGAACCAGTACGAGTCGACGCGCGGCATCATTCAAGGGCAGCCAATTTACGTAGACATCTCGGAAGGGACACGTGGAAAGCGCATCGGCCGATTTGGCTGGAAAGATCAGCATGCCAGTCTGCTCTCGTTTTCCTCCGACGCCTATCTCAACGAGATGGGAATCACGAACAATTTCAGCCCGACCGAGGCGACCCAGACGTGCAATCCTCCTGGTGTTCCGGCGCCCAACAACACAGCCGACATTTTCAATTTCGCGACCTTCATGCGTGCCCTAAAAGTTGCGCCACGAGATGAGAATCTCGCAAACTCCACAGAGGCTCAACTTGGCGCCGATCTTTTCGATTTCGTGGGCTGCCAGACCTGCCACGTCAGTACGCTGCATACCGTGCCAGCTGGAACCAAATTGAACGGTGGCGCGTACACGGTGTCGAGCGCAATCGGGGGCAAAGTCTTTCATCCGTATGGCGATTTCCTGCTTCATGGTATTGGCACCGGCGACGGCATTGTTCAGAATGGCCCACAGAACACTCGAAACAAGATCCGTACGATGCCGTTGTGGGGCCTCAGAACGCGAGTCGAATTCCTCCACGATGGCCGGGCTCACGATCTGTACGAAGCGATCCGCTCTCATCGCGGTGAAGCTGATGCCGTTCGAGACCGTTTCGACCGCTTGTCGACGGCGCAGAAGACGTGGATTGTTCGGTTCCTGAAGTCGTTGTGAAGGGTTCTTCAGGGCACAGCGAAAAAAAGGCCCGATCGCGTTCGCGCTCGGGCCTCTTAGTGTTTCGGTGCCGGGATCGACGTCAGTTCGCGCGCGCGGTCTGCCGGACGGCCGGCGGCGTCGGCGTCTTCGAGGCCATGTAGGCCGCGATGTTCACCAGGTCCTCTGCGGCCATCTTTGCCACGATCGGCTTCATCAGGTCGGACCACAAGCCACGGCGCATGCCGGTCTGAAAGTCGAACAGCTGACGCGCAAGATAGCTCGGCGAACGGCCGGCAAGCGGCGGCACCGGGCCCACGCCTTCGAGGTTGGGACCGTGGCAGATTGCGCATTGCAGCTTCGCCGCGAGCTGCTCACCCTTACGGACGCTCCCGACCGGCGCGTAGGCGATGTATCCGGCGTGATCGTCGCGCAGTTCGAAACGCTCCTGCCCGAACTCCGGCACTTCGATGATGCGGTTGCCGATTGGTTCCTTCCCTGCCGCTGCGCCCTCGAGCTCAAAATACACGTTGCCCTGGACCTTGGTCTTCGGCACCATGTTGGTTTCCCGCACCTTGATCCACCCCTGCGGTATAGGAAGCGCGGCGAAATATTCGGCCGATGCCTTGACCTCTTCCGGGGTCGTCTCCTTCGCGAATCCGGCCATGACCCCCACGTTGGCCTTTCTCGGATCCGAAGTCTTCCGCAACCCGTTCTTGAAATCTTCCATCTGCTGAATGATGTAGGCAGCCGGAAGCCCCGCCGGGGGGGCATTCTCTGGGCGACCGCGGCCGTTGGCGAGATGGCACAAGCCGCATGCACGCACGCCCTGCCGACCGGTCTTGACGACGCTCGGCATCGGACCGTGATCTTCCGGATGCCAGTCTACGATGTCGGGAATGCCGCGAAGCTGCGTCCGCGTCAGGGCCACGTTGCTGCCCTCGATGCGAATCAGCTTGCCGTCATCGGCCGGGGGCGCGGCAGGAGCCGCAGGCGCAGCTCCGGGCGGCGGCGGAGGCATGACACCCCACGCCCATTCCGGAAGATTCGGGGGAACCGGCGCGCCCGGGGCTTGTGCCGCCGGGGCCTGCTGCGCCAGGGCGTAGCCGCCCACCAGAACTAGAGTGATTGCAACCAGAGTGAGGTGGATCTTTCTCATAAGTTCTCCTCGCAAGGCCTTCAGCGGTGTATCCCAGCCCTAGGAGCCTAGCACAAAAACGCGCTCAACTGAACCACGGGCGAGGGGATGCCTCCAGCGTGCTACATCACCGCGCTGGCGCTCGGGGTGCTGCTCAAACGGCAGACAGCCGGCCGTCTTCCTGTCTCGACAGAAGATACCGTCTGACGGACTCGTGCAGGCTTCCCTTTTCGGAGCTCCAGCACCAGCAGCCGCTGGCGGCTGCCCGGCAGAACTCCAAATACAGTCTCAGGTCATCGCGCATTGCATCGGCGATTCGAGATGGGCGGTGCTCGATGACCGCGCCGCCCGTCGCTGCGCGGCCCCTCACAACGGTGTCGATACTTCGCATGTGGAGCCGCCGGCGGAGGCTGACGAGGACACGAGCCGCCGTGGGCCGTCCGGCCCGGTGCGTATCAGTGGGCCGAGTTGATGCGGCGCACGGTTGGACTGGACGTCCTGGCGTGTCCGCGCTGCGGCGGCCGGCTTCGCCTCGTGGCCCTCATCTCCGCTTAACGGGGTGTCTGCGCCAACTTGACCGCCGCGTCCGTGAACGCCTGCACAAATGGCGCGCCGCCGGTCATGAGATTCGAGCGCGTCATGTAATCCACGACAATGTCTGGACGCACGCCAATGTTTTCGATGTACGGCGAGGGTGGAAACTCCGGAGTCGATATCACGACCCCTCTGTTCATCAACCCTTCGGTAACCGAACACGTGCCCTCTGTGAACGTGGTGCAGTTGAACTGAATATTGTTGCCACCCGCCCCATTGGTCCGCATTCCCAGAAGCGGGCCGCGGTGGTTGTCCTGGAAGATCGCTGCGAGCATGTCGGCCGACGATGTCGTCAACTCGTCGACCAGAACCAGCAGCGGCTTCGTGTAGGCGACGGCCGCCGGCGGCAATTCGAAGCTGCCAAGCGCATTTATCGGAAGAGGATCAGTCCGTCCACGCTCTTCGTTGTACGCCCTGAGCACTTCGTTGAAGTTGTTCTGCAGGTTTTGAATGATCTCCGGCGGCGCGCCGGAATTCCGCGCCAGCGTAAGCCTTTGCGCAAATAGAAACACCTCGAGGGCAGTCGCTCGGAACTCGAACCCGACGGTCCGAAACGTGTTCGGGATCAGACGCTGGGCGAAGGCCTCGGCCGTCGTCAGATTCCCTCCAGTATTTCGCGTGATATCGACAACCAGGACGTCGGTATTCGAGTTGAAGAACGCAATCTCCTGATTGAGCTGCTGCAGGGCGACCGCGGTACTTGGCGGCGCCTCATTCGGGATGCGAAGCAGCCCGATCCTGACGCCGTTCGACGCGTATGTTCCACTGAAGAAGAAATGTGACGGTTGTGTGCCAAGGCGCGTCACGAAACCAGCTGGAGGGGTATAGATCGGGGACCGATTTCCGTACCCGAGAATTCCAGTGAGAGTCTCGGGCACCCGCGAGTTCAGCAGCGGTCGAATCGGATCCATATAAGCGGGCAGGGTATCGTCGGTGACGCGGAAATCCGGCTTGTGAAGCAGCGCAGGTTTGCCCCCGGTCGCAGGCGTCGCTCCAGGCCTGTCGAGGTCCGTCGACCGAAAGATGAGTCCGTTCCCACGGCGCGGATTGGGTAACGGTCCTTCGGAGTCGATCCCGATGCCGGTCTTCGCCCATGGGATCACGTAATTCTTCAACACACTCGTGCTGGCGAGCCGAATGGATGCCACCGCCGTGTCGCCCACCCGTGATGCATGCGGGAAGTTCTGCTGGAACCGCCGAACGATTCGGCCGGCAGACACTCGGTCCCGGCTGCGCGGATTGCCTCCGTTTACTGCGAGCCTCCGGAAGGATTCGATGAGGCTCTGCACAGCTTCCCCATCCAGCGCAACCAACTCGTCTCCCACTCCGAACGGGTATTGCGCCTGCGGCAGGAGCAAACGGTCGACCGAATCGATGAGCACCTTGCCATCGTAAATGTCCACGGTGAAGCCGAGCGACGCGCTAAATGGCGAAGGAAAGAAGATGGATGCATGAGTGTCGTGGAGAGACGAAAGGTACTCGATGAGCGCTTCGTGAAAGTCCAGGTCGTCGGACTGATGAATTCGCTGGAGCCACGGCGTCAACCGGTACAAGTCGAAGCCGAAAACATCGCGCTTCCATTCGTACGGCGCGTAGTTCTTTGCATACGTACTCGCGAGTTGAATCAGGTCGGCCTGCCGCTGATCCGCGGTAAGGGCATCCTGCGCGCGCGGGGCAGCCACTCCGATCGTCAGCAGCAGGGCAACGGGGACAAATCGACGCATGAACGGCTCCGTTCTGTGATTAGTGCGGGATCACGGTCGCCTGGGCCAACTTCACCGCGCTGTCCGTGAACGCCTGCACGAAGGGCCCCCCGGCGCTCATGAGATTCGCGTTCGTCATGTAATCGACGACGATGTCAGGCCGTACGCCGACGTTTTCGATGTAAGGCGACGGCGGGAATTCCGTGTTCGACACGACGGTGCCTCTGTTCATCAGCGACGACGTGATGGAGCAGACACTCTCGGTGAACACGGTACAGTTGAATGAACTGACGCTGCCACCGGCACCCATCGTCCGCATGCCGAAAAGTGGACCTCTGTTGTTGTCCTGGATGATCGCCGCGAGCATGTCGCCTCCCGATGCCGTGAGTTCATCCACGAGCAGCAGCAGCGGTTTGGTGTAGGCGTTAGGCGCAGGCGGCAGCGTCAGGCTGTAGTTGACGAGAGGCACTGGGGCCGTTCGTCCGCGGTTTTCGTTGAAGGCCGCGAGGATCTCCTTCATGATGGCGCGGAGGCCCTGCATGACCTCCGACGGCGCGCCCTGGCTCTGCGCGTTGTCGATCGCCTCGACAATCGCGGTCAGCCACGCGGCCGTGGCACGGATCTCGAACCCGACGGTCCGGAACGGCTGAGCGAAAAGACGCTGCGCGAATGCCTCGACCACACTAACGGCCCCGCCGGGATTGCGCATGATGTCGACCACCAGGACATCCGTGCTCGCGTTGAAGAACGCGATCTCCTGATCCAGCTGTTGAAGAGCGAGAGCCGCGTTCGGCGGCGCCATCGTCGGAATGCGGATGAAGCCGATCCTGACGCCGTTCGACACGTATGTTCCACTGAAGAAGAAATGCGACGGCTGCGTCCCCAGCCGCACGGCGAATCCCGCCGGAAGGCGGTAAACTGGTGCTCGCGCCCCGAAACCGAGGATTGTGTATTGTGGTTTGGGGACGGAGACGTTCAAGAGCGGCCGAATCGGCTCCAGATAGGATGGCAGCGTGTTGTCGGCAACCGGCAGATCCGCGATTGCAGCCAACGCGGGACCGGACCCGCCGACCGCTGCGTCCGCGGGCGAGGCTGGCGTGGGAGGCGAGAAGATCCGCCCCTTGCCGCGTCGCGGACTCGGCAACGGCCCCTGCGATTCGATCCCGATGCCGCTCTTCCGCCACGGGATCACATAGCTGTTCACGGCACCCGCGCT
>QHWL01000355.1 GCA_003222555.1 Acidobacteriota bacterium
GATTCGTTCGAACAGAGCGTTGCGCCCCGGGCGCGTCAGCCGTACGAGAAGGAGGCCGGCGTGGGTGCCGGGGGCGTACCGCCGCATTTCCGAAAAATCGAGGTCCTGGGTAATCAGAAAGCGTTGGGCGGCTTGCGTCGCGGTCCACACCTGCGGGTCGGCGCGACCGGTCAGATGTTCTCCGCGAGCTGTATCGACGCTGTGACAAAGAGCGGTGAGAACCGGAGCGAGGCGGTCCGGCAGATTCTCGTCGAGTTTGATCTTCACCGCTTGACCGGTGTTTCGGCCAGCGGTAGGTCCTCCTGGGCGGAAGCGGCAGCAAAGGCGATCGCCGCTCGGACGTCTTCTTCAGAGAGCGTCGGAAAGTCGGCGAGTATCTCCGCCGTCGTCGCACCCTCGGCAAGGCTCGCGAGTACGGTCTTCAGCGTGACGCGCGTACCCTTGAAGACGGGCGCGCCACCCACAATCTGCGGGTCCCGGACGATCCGGTCTTGGTAGTTCATGCTTGAGAACATTTTAGCGCCACGCGAGATTCTTGGATAGCGCCGTGAAGTCCAAAGTGCACAGATCCGGTCCGTGCGACAGAAATCTCGGGGATTTCTGTGGCTCACGACTGCGTTTTGCTGGGCGGCACTTCAACGCGTTGACGACGGCGTCGCACCTGCATTTCTCATGAGCACTGGGTGACTGAGGGCAGATTTCCGCGACGGCGTGGACTGCCCACGCACGGGATCGTCGGTACGGAGTTTGAGGACGCGCTGTCGTGTGCTTAAACATGGGCGACGTGTGATGATGGTCACCGGTATTTGATCGATGAAACCATTGGAAGCGAAGGCCGCATGATTCTAATCAGAGATCGTCAACATTCGCACGGCGGCAGCGTATTACACACTTGCCACACACGACACAATCACCCAGTGGATTCCACCGTCAGATCGGTCGAGCCGTGCTCGCCCGCCCCAGGCGTCATTCACGGTAATATGGCCGTGTGATGAAGACGCTCGCGATCGCGCTGCTCCTCGTGTTGGGGGGCGTTCTGTTGTTCGTGTCGCGCGATGACATGTCATTTCTCGACGAGGCGTCCTCCGCCGCCCGCGATCCCGGACCACGCGTCGGCGCCGCGGGCGCGGGCGCGCCCATCGCGGGGCTCACCGAAAGCGAGCTCGTGCTGTTCAACAACGGCAAGGGCGAATTCGAGGAAGAGGAAGACGTCGCCGACGGCTTGGGACCGACGATGAATCTGGGCAGCTGCGCCGGCTGCCATGTGCAGCCGGCGGTGGGCGGCTCGAGCGCCACGAACAATGTTCAGGTGGCGTTCGCCATCGAGAAGGGCGCGACCAACACGGTGCCGTCGTTCATCAGGCCTGACGGGCCGGTGCGAGAGGCGAGATTCGTCAAGAACCCGGATGGCACGCCGGATGGCGGCGTCCATGATCTGTTCACGATCGCCGGCCGGACCGACGCGGCTGGATGCACGCTCGCGCAGCCGGACTTCGCGAAGGCGCTCGCGCAGGCGAACGTCATCTTCCGGATTCCCACTCCGGTGTTCGGCGCCGGGCTGATCGAAGCGATCCCCGACAGCGCGATCCTCGGGAACCAAGTCAGCGAGACGCCGAGGAAGAGAGAGCTCAAGATCGGCGGCCGCGCCAACATCGTGCTCGCCGGCCACGCGATCTCCGGCCAGGCGAACAAGAACGGCAACGACGGCACGATCGCACGATTCGGCTGGAAGGCCCAGAACAAGTCGCTGCTCTTGTTTTCTGGCGAGGCGTACAACGTCGAGATGGGGATCACCAACGAGCTGTTTCAGACTGAGCGCGACGAAACGCCGACCTGCCAGTTCGCGACCGTTCCCAACGACGTCACGAAGACGGACGGCACGGTGCCTTTCGACGCGCTCGGCGCGATCGAGAAGTTCGCCGCCTTCGCACGCCTCCTCGCGCCGCCGGCGCCGTCGTCAGACACGCCGGGAGGCGTCGAGTCGATTGCCAGAGGCCGGCAAGCCTTCACCGATATCGGATGCGCGCTCTGCCACACGCCGAAGCTGACGACCGGCAACGCCTCGGTCGCGGCCCTGCGCAATCAGGCGGTCAATCTGTTCTCCGACCTGCTGGTGCACGACATGGGCCTCGGGCTCTCCGACGGGGTCACCCAGGGACAGGCCGGTCCCCGGGAGTTTCGCACGGCGCCCCTGTGGGGCTTGGGCCAGCGGCTCTTCTTCCTCCACGACGGACGAACGTCGGACTTGCGGGAGGCGATTCGGGCGCATCGCAGCGGCAGCCGCATCCTGCTCAACGCGTCAGAAGCCAACGCCGTCGTCAGACGGTTCAACGCGCTCCCGGACGTCCGGAAGCAGGACATCCTCAACTTTCTGCGTTCCCTGTAACGTGCCGCTGTTTCAACGCGAGCGGAGCTCACGCAGAACCGGGATGTCTCGGCCGATCCCATGATGAAAAAGATTGTGCGCGCCAAGCCCGCGGATCTGGTGGATTCGTGCTACACCGCGAGCGGCGAGCGTATCGTCGAGCACCTGACCCACCGGCGGCAAGTGCAATGAGCTGTACCGCACGTTCATGTCCCCCCGCCTGGTGGCAGGCGGACCGGCCAGCAACGATGTGAAGTACTTCAACAAGCCACCGAGCCGCTCACGAGACACAATCGGCTCATCACGCTTCGGGAACCACGTATGAGGACATCATGAAGCTGAAAAACGCAGCACTCGTCTTGATCGTTGCCTCCTGCGGGTTGACAGGGGTTGTCACAGGGCAGAACGCCACTGCGGACTGGCCGCAGTGGCGTGGACCCAACCGGGACGGGACCCTGGCTACGTTCGTCGAGCCGAGGACCTGGCCGGAACGACTGAATGAGCGATGGAAGATCGAGGTCGGCACCGGCTACGCGACTCCAATCGTTGTCGGAAATCGCGTGTACGCGTTCTCCCGCCAGCAGGAGAACGAGGTCATGCGGGCAATTGACGCCGACAGCGGAAAAGTTGTGTGGGAGACGAGCTATCCGGCACGATTTAAGATGAACCCCGCCACCGCTCGCCACGGGCCCGGACCGAAATCGACACCGACGTACGCGGACGGCCGGCTCTTCACACTGGGCATCAGCGGCATCGTCACCGCCTTCGATGCGATGACCGGGAAACAACTGTGGCAGAAGCCAACTCCGCCGGCGGAACCGATGTTTCACACGGCACAATCCGCGTTGGTTGACCGCGGCGTTATGATCCTGCACGTCGGCGGTCACAACCAGGGCGCGCTAACAGCCTTCGATCCGGCCACGGGCGCCGTGAAATGGGCCTGGAACGGCGATGGTCCGGCTTATGGCTCGCCCATCGTCGCTGAGATCGGCGGCACGCGCCAGGTGATTACGTTTTCGCAGGAGAGCCTCGTCGGCGTGGATGCAGCGAGCGGCCAGCTGCTGTGGCGCGTTCCCTTCGAGGCTCGTTCGATCACGAACTCGATTACACCGCTCGTGTATGACGGTCGAATCGTGATCGTTTCGGGCCAGGGGAAGCCGCTTACTGCTTACACGATCAGGAAGCGGAACGACCGGTGGGCGGCAGATCTCGCCTGGGAGAACCCGCAATTGTCCCTATCGTTCAGTAATGCCGTGCTCGTCGGGAACGCCGTGTTCT
>QHWL01000356.1 GCA_003222555.1 Acidobacteriota bacterium
TGCGCTCACGTCGATCCACTCGGCTGAAGCGTTGAGGCCAAATCATCGCGGCTATCACACGGTCGAGGGCGACGCCCTGCGATTGCTTGGCGACCGGGACAGCGAGATTCAAGCGTATCGACGAGAGGCGGAGTTGCTGACACCTGGCGAGCGCGACTGGGTCCAGGCGGAGCACAAGTTGATTCTCGCGCTTGCCGAAGCAGGACGGCACGAAGCAGCAGCCGGCGAAGCCCAGCGGGTCGTCGCACGAGTGCCGGCCGATGCCGTTGCGCACACGTTGCTCGGGATCGCGTACATGGGGTTGAACGCGGTGGAGATGGCGAAGGCGTCATTCGAGAAGGCCTTGGCCCTCGATCCGGCGACTGCCGGCGCCCGGCAGGGACTCGTCGAAGCGGAGGAGGTCAAGAGGAAACCGCGGGAGCGGAAGGACTGAACATCATAACCGTCGCCGAGGGAGGTCGACCGTTTACAGGTATGTACTGAGCGCAGGACGTTCGGGCCCAACAACGCGGTTTTTCGGGCGGTTTCCGCATGAGTCAGCGGGCACGGGATTTGAAGTAACACCGGTCGGGTCGCGCCGAATCAACGGGATACGTAATTTCAGGCAGGCGCTGGCATCGCCGTATCCCGTCCTCACGTTTCACGATTCGGTGCGGCCTTTTTTGGTTTCGCGAACACGACGGAGAATGACCATGGCAAAAAGGCTCTCACGTTTTGCGTTTATCGTCGCTCTCGTCGCGTTCACCTCGGCCTGCGCGCTGTCGTTGCGCAGCCCGAGTATCGCAGACCTCAAGAGTCATCCTGGCCGATACCAGGATCGAACCGTCAGCGTCAGCGGCGTCGTCACCAGCTCCTGGGGCCTGCCGCTCGTGCCGTTCCGGATGTACAAGGTGGACGACGGGACCGGCGAAGTCACGGTGCTGTCGGAGAGCTCGAGGATGCCCGCGCGCGGCGAGCGCGTGCGCGTCAAAGGGCGGGTGGGCGACGTCGCCGTGCTTGGCGGACGGGCGCTCGGACTTCACCTGAGGGAAGAAAGCCTCTATGTGCGAAGGTGAAATTTACAATTTAGTACTACTTTGTCAGATCCGCGGGATTCGGCCAGAAACCTGCTGATCCCCCGAACTGCTCGACGGCGCGGGAAACCTTCGCTCCGGGACGTGGGCACAGCCGGAGCAGCTCCGTGAGCTGCTCCGGACTCGGCCCTGCGCGTGCGGTTTCCCGTCTGCCGCATAAGTCGCGCCGCTCGCAAATGTTCGCGGGACCAGCAGGTTTCTGGCCGCGCGCGGGCGAGGGCTCCGGCTGCGGAGCATTTCGAAGGCCACCGGCCGCGTCGATCCAGATTGACGCCCCGATGTCTGCGAACCAGCACGGGCGGTGATTGTTGATGACGCCAGCGGTGGAATCAGCCGAATCGACGCGGGCTGCGAAGCGCTCGCCGGAGGAGGCGTTTTTTCGCGCGACGTTCGAGCTCCGCGGCCGGAGTCCTCGGCCGCGCGTCTCGCCGACTGGAACGATCTGACAAAGTCGAACTAATTCTTGATTCCCAATTTGTAAATTTCACGCTGTTATTTTCAGCGCGACCGCCGTCATGTCGTCGTTGGGCGGCGTGTCGCCGCGGAACTGCTGAACGGCCGCGAAAATCGCGTCGACCACCTCGCGGGCCGACTTGTCTCGGACCTCGTTCACCACCTGCAGGAGCCGCGCCGCCCCGAACTCCCGCCCGATCGCATCGTTGGCCTCGAAGACACCGTCGCTGCAGAAGACGTACGCGTCGCCCCGCGCGAGGTCGAACGTCAATTCTTCGTACGACGATCCCGCAAAGGGACCAAGCGGCAGGCCCGGCAGCTCGATCTGCGACACATCGTCGCCGCTGCAGCGGATCGGATAGGGCAGGCCGGAGTTGGCCAGCATCAACGTGCGGCGTTTGAAATCGAACAGGGCATAACACAACGTGCAGTAGTACTCCTCGAGCTGGCGCTCGTGGAGAATCGTGTTCATCGACGCCAGAACGCCCGCGGGGCTGAATCGTTCCGGCGCGTACCGGCGGCGGAACGTGCGCGAGCGGACCAGCTCCCCCGCAAATGTACTGTACAGAGCCGCCGCAAGGCCTTTGCCAGACACGTCGCCGACGGCCACGACGAGGCTGTTGGACTCGGGCATCAGGAAGTCGTAGAGATCTCCCCCAAGCTCGCGCGCCGGCTCGAAACGCGCCGCGACGTCGACGCCCTTGAGCCGCTTGGGCAGCTCGGTCGGGAGGAGCGCCGCCTGAACCCGCTGCGCGAATCGAATCTCCTTCTCTAGTCGAATCTCGTTGCGGCGGATTGTTTCGTACAGCCGTGCGTTCTCGATGGCGACCGCGGCCTGGCTGGCGAGCAGCGTCAGAATCTCGATGTGGCTCTTGCTGAACGCGTCGAGCTCGGGGCTCTCGAGGTCGAAAACACCGATGCAGCGCTCCTTCAACATCAGCGGAATCACCAGCTCGGACCGCGCATCGTCGACCACCTTGATGTACCGGGGGTCGGCGGACACGTCGGGCACGAGCACCACTTCTTTGTGAAGCGCGGCGTAGCCGACGATCCCGTCGCCAATCTTGACGCGTGGCATCGTCACTTTGTCGCCGTAGCGGACCGCGACCTTCATGTCGAGCTCCTGGGTGTCGTCGTTGACCAGCAGGATGCCGAAGGTGCGGTAGTCGATGACGCGGCGCGTGAGGTTGGCGATGCGAGTGAGCAGCTCGTCGAGGTTGAGAATCGCGCCGAATTCGCGAGCGATGTCCGCGAGCGTTTCGAGCGTGCTCGTGTGCTCGCGCTCGTGCTCGAACAGCCGTGCGTTTTCGATCGCGACCGCGACGTGGGCGGCGAACTGCCGGAGGACCGCCTCGTCGGTCTCGGTGAACTGCCCCAGCGTATCGCTCAGGAGGTTGAGCGCGCCGATGACCCGTCCCTTGCGGCGGAGCGGCACGACGAGCTCCGCGTTCGAGCCCGGCACGGCTTCGACGTATCGTGGATCGGCGCTGACGTCGTTGACGAGAAGCGGCTGTCCTTCGGCGACCGCGGAGCCCACCAGGCCGTGTCCCACCTTCACGCGGAGCGTGCGCGCGACGTCAGCGGGGTATCCTACCGAGTACGCGATGGTGAGCTCGCCGCGTTGAGGATCGAGCAGATAGACGGCGAAGGCCTGAAACTTGGTGAGCCGGGCGATGAGCTCTGGAATCTTGTGCAGCAGCTCGTCGAGGTCCAACACCGACGTGACCTCGCGCCCGAGCGCGACCAGGGTGGTCAGCGCCTCGCTGAGGCTCGTTGGAGACCCGGTGACGGAGGTCGTGGATAAATCGGTCAACGTAGATTACGGGAAACGCGGAGACCGCACACGGCGGTCGCGACCATTTACAATCAGGAATTAATTCTTACTGCCAAATTGTTAATTGTAACTTAGTATGATTCCCCGGACCTATGGATCTGACGCTGCCGCTCGATTACGCCGCAATTGAGCGGATTCTGCCCCACCGGTATCCGTTCCTGCTCGTCGACCGAATCACCGAGTTCGAGGTCGACAAACGGATCGTTGGTATCAAGAACGTGTCGCTCAACGAGCGGTACCTGTCGCACGCGACCAACGGCTCCCCAGTGCTGCCGCCGACGATTCTCACCGAGGCCGTCGCGCAGGTCGGTGCGATCATGATCCTCGCGAAGCCCGAGAACCGCCAGCGTCTCATTTATTTCATGGGCATCGAACGCGTGCGCTATCGGCGTCCCGTCCACCCGGGCGATGTCGTCGAGATCGAGGTGATGGCCGTGCGGCTCCGCAGCCGCATGGGCCTGCTGAAAGGCGTCGCGCGAGTCGACGACAACGTGGTCGTCGACGGCACGATGACATTCGCGCTCGGCCCCGCCCAGTTGTAGCGCGCGGATTCATCACCATCCGAGAATTGCACTGTCTCGCCACCGTGGTACTCATTTGGCTGAGCTGACAAGCGACGCCGTTTGTTGGTCGGACGCCGAACGCGCCCATAATTTGTGGCGACACCTCAAGGCGCAACCACCCGATATCCACAGCAGAGCGTGGCACCCGTGTTGCTTTCGCGAGCCCGAAACGTGTGCCTTCCGGGGCAAGACGCCACGCTGCGGGCCCGTCGAGCTGGAGAATGGAGGAACGGCATGTTGGAAACCATCGCGATCATACTGATCGTGCTGTGGCTGCTCGGAATGGTGAGCGGCTACACGCTGGGCAACTTCATCTATGT
The DNA here is from genome assembly GCA_003222555.1 of Acidobacteriota bacterium. Taxonomy (GTDB): domain Bacteria; phylum Acidobacteriota; class Vicinamibacteria; order Vicinamibacterales; family CAVVIG01; genus JAHFUJ01. Next base: position 4,244 of record QHWL01000356.1, read on the forward strand.
GCTGCTGGTCGTCGCCGTCGTGCTGTTCCTGGTGCGATTGATCATCGGGTCACGGGTCGTTTGAGGCGACCGGGGGTCGGGAGTCGTGAGTCGTGTTCAGTTTTCGAGAGTTGCAGCGGACGGACGCAGAAACTGAAACGACTCCCGACCCCTACGTGGCCGTGTCGACAGACAGACGCACGCAGTCGCGACCTTGATCTTTGGCGCGGTAGAGCGCCACATCGGCCCGGCCGATCAGCGCTTTGACATCGATCTCCGACGGCATCGCCGTCGTCACGCCGAAGCTTGCCGTGATGGTGAGCATTTCGCCCTTCCACTGAATGGCCATTTCCGACAGGTCGTGCCGCAGGGTGTCGGCCACCCGCTTGGCGCCTTCGAGCGGCGTTTCGGGCAGCAAGACGAGAAACTCCTCGCCGCCGTAGCGGCATTTGAAATCACTGCCGCGCAGCACGTCGCGCATCAGTGCCCCGACGGCCGCCAGCACGGCGTCGCCGCAGAGATGGCCGTTGCGATCGTTGACTTCCTTGAAGCGATCGAGATCGAACATGATGAGCGATACCGACATCTGCGAGCGGCGCGCCCGGCGCAGCTCTAGGTCGATGATGCCCATCGCGTGCGTGCGGTTGAAACAGCCCGTGAGGCCATCGCGCAGGGTGTGGTCTTTGACCTCGCGAAACAGTTGGGCATTCCTCAGCGAGATGCCCAATAACGTCGCCGCCGTCGCGAGCACGCGCCGGCGGCCATCGCTGAAGGGCCCCGCCGAATCGGGCACGCCGAGGACACCGACCGAGACGCCGCCGGCAGTCATCGGCAGGCACAGGTGACCTTCGGCCGAGACCAGATCGGCCGCCCTCGCGCCTCTGTCGCCGACCAGCGTGCCATCGGCAATCCTCTCATGCGCCCGCTCGAGCTCGCGCCGTCCTTCGCGGGCACTGCCCACGAGCGCCTGCCAGTGGCCGTCCGTTCTCATCATCACCCAGGCGTCCTCGGCTTCGGCAGGTGCTGCTGTACAATGTCGCGGATCGCGTCGACGTCGAGCGACCGGCCGAGCCCCTGGCCGAAAAGAACCAGGCGCTCCATCTCGGACGCCCGCGATTGGGTCTGGATGGCCTCGGCTTCCGCCGCCGCGTCACGAGCCTTCGCCTCTTGGCGTTTGCTCAGTTGATGGAAGGCAAATACGACGATTAGGATGATCAGCGCCGGTACGAGCGCGAGGCCAGAGCTCCGCTCCACGTCTCGCGCGAGAGTGAGGAGATGGCGGATCGGCGTCGCAAGAACGATCGTCAGCGCGACCCCGAGGGCGGCAACCAGGACCCAGTCCTGACGACCGATGAGATTCATGGATCGATTGTGCTGTAGCCCAAACGGCCGGACAACGGTAAAATGACAGGCTCTGCACTACGGCGGAGAATCGCGTTGAATCAAATCCCGCGAGCATACGAAGATGTCCAAAAAACAGACTGGCAGGCCGGCCGCGAAGCCGCAACCGACCGCTCCACCTGAATCCAGGCGTCGGTTAACGCCGCTGCATATCGTGGCAATTGTCGCGGTGGTTGCGGCGATTGCCGTTTTCGCATTCGCGCGCAGCGCTCCTCGTCAGCCCGACGCGCGGCCGGACACTGCCGTGCAACTTCCGCCGGACACGCCAACGCAGGCGGCGCCCATTTCATCGTCTGCGCAGACCGCCGCCACCACACCGCCCGAACCACCCCCGGCGGTGGCGGCCGGCCCGCATCCACAAGCCAACCTGCCGCTGCTGCCATTCGTCCGCGGACCGCCCGCACGCCCCATTGAAGTAGTTCGCGCGGTGTATCAATTCGCCGCCGAACACCCCGAGGTCGCCAGCTACGTTCCGTGCTATTGCGGCTGCGAACGCGCCGGCCATCACGGCAGCGAAGACTGCTTCGTGGCGTCGCGCGGGGCCAACGGCGACGTCGAGTCGTGGGAGCCTCACGGCATGACCTGAGCCATATGCATAGACGTCGCGCGTGACGCGATGCAAATGCATGCCTCCGGCGCCTCGGTGCGAGACATTCGGGCCGCCAACGAGCGGAAGTGGAGCCCGTCGTTCCCGACGCACACGCCAACGCCTGCACCTCCGACGCGGTGAACCCTCGTCGGGATTTGGGATTCGGGATTCGGGATTCGGGGGAATTGGGATACGGATTTGCCGGGCGGCATCAGGACTTCGCTTCGAGCGCGCGCAGAAGGCCGTGTGTCAGCTCGCCGACCTGCGTGGCGATCGCGGTGAACCGGTCCATCTTGCCGTCGGGAATGAAAGTGAGACGGTGTCCGAGCAACGCCTGAGTTTCCAGTTCAGCGTGCGAACCGAGCGCGATCACGACGTGGTGAATCAATTCTTGCAACATCGCAAGGTCTTCGGGAAACGTTGCGGTGATGTGGAACACGAGCTCCGCAAGATCCATCGCCCTTTGCCACGCAATAAGGTCCCGATAGCTCGTAATGGTCTTCGCCATGCGAATAACGAAACGCTCAGCTTGTGCCATAAGGATTCAGGGATAATTTCGAATCCACCCTGCGCAGGATTGCAATTCTTGCAACATCGCAAGGTCTTCGAATCCCCAATTCCCGAATCCCCAATTCTCGAATCCCAAATCCCGACTCCCAAATCCCGAATCCCAAATCCCGAATCCCGGTTCCCACATGACAGTTCTATATAATCCTCCCTGTGGAGAAGCGCGCCGCGGTGTTCGCGCGGCTCTTTGAAGCGGTTCAGGAAGGCGTGTACATCGGAACGCTCGCCTCCGACGGCACATCGACCATCGCCGCCAATGCGCATCTCAAGCTGATCTTCGGATACGCGGGCGACGTGCCCGAAGCCGACGTCCGCCCTTTCGATGGCGATCGATTCGTCGATCCTCAGGCACGCGAGGCGCTGCTCGAGCGACTCACGACGGACGGCTCGGTCGTCGACTACCTGCTGCGCCTGCGACGCGCCGACGACAGCGCCGTGTGGGTGGAGCTGACCGCGCGCGCCGACACGGCGTCGCCCGACGGCACCCTGCGCATCGAAGGCCTGGTCCGGGACGTCAGCGAGCGCAAGAAGCTCGACGACGAGACGCGCGACATCTACCATCAGCTTCTGCAGGCCGAAAAAATGGCCGCGCTCGGCCAGACGATCTCCGGCGTCGCCCATGAATTGAACAACCCGCTGGCGACAATCTTCAGCTGGGCCGAGCGGCTTTCACAAAAAAAGACGCTCGAGGATTCCGTCCGCCGCGGGCTCGAGACGATCCTCGGCGAATCGGAGCGCGCCGCCCGCATCGTGCGCAACCTCCTCACCTTCGCCCGCAAGCGTCAGACGACGCGCGCGTTGGTGGACATCAACCAGGTGGTCCGCGAAACGCTCGCCCTGCGCGCGTACGAGCAGCGACTCACCAACGTCACGGTCATCGACGCCCTCGCCGCCGGGCTTCCGCAAGTGTTTGCCGACGGCCACCAGATTCAGCAGGTTCTCCTCAATCTCGTCATCAACGGTGAACAGGCGATGCTGTCGGCCAACGGCCGAGGCGTCTTGGTTGTCCGCTCGTGGCACGACGCCGGCGAGGAGTCGGTCGTTCTCGAGATCAATGACGACGGTCCAGGCATTCCCAACGATTTGCAGCCGAAGATTTTTGAACCGTTTTTCACCACGAAGGAGGTCGGCCAGGGCACCGGGCTCGGCCTGACCGTCGCCTACGCGATCGTGCAGGAGCACGGCGGGCGGATCCGCGTCGAGTCGAACCCTGGGTCCGGCGCGTCGTTCTTCGTCGAGCTTCCGGTGAGCGGCGCCAGGCTACCGGTGAAGCCCAGCACCCACGCGAGGCTGCCCGGCCCGGTCGACGCCGTCGTCGGCGCGTCGATTCTCCTTGTCGAGGACGAAACGGCACTGGCCAGCGCCGTCGTGGACGCGCTCGGCGACGAGGGATACATCGTGGAACGAGCGGCTGACGGGGAAGAG
>QHWL01000357.1 GCA_003222555.1 Acidobacteriota bacterium
TCTCGTCGTTAGTCTCCGCAAACGCATCGTCCGGATAGCAATACAGCCACCGCTCGCCAACCTCCGCCGACGCGATCACTGGATGCCCGCTCGCACGAGCATGTTTGCTGGCGTGGCGGTGAGACGAATCGTCACAGCAGAGCGTGGCACCGCACGTTTGGCACGTCCGGAGGTGGACCCACGTGGAGTCGATCTTCATACACTCGTCGCACTCCCGGCGTTTCGGCTGTTTGATCGTCGTAATCGCATCGATGTGGCCGCAGCCCTGGCCCGGCATTGACGTCCTTCTTACTCGTGAAGCACTTGATGAACAAAGGCGACGGCCGTTGATCCCTCGCCGACGGCGGAGGCGACGCGCTTGACGTTGCCGCCCCGTACGTCGCCGACCGCAAAAACGCCCGGACGACTCGTTTCGAGCAGATAGGGCGGCCGTTGAAGCCGCCATCCCGCTGCCGCGATCCTCCTGCGACAGCTCCGGACCGGTCTTGATGAATCCATGTTCATCGAGGACCACACACCGGTCGAGCCAACTGGTGTTCAGCACGGCCCCGTCATCAGGAACACGTGCCTGATGTCAGCGGCCTCGAGGCGGCCGGTGAGGTTGTCGCGCCACCGGACCCCAAGAGCAACCGTTTTTCGCCGAAATTCGTCTTACCATAGGCTGCGAGGAGGTGCCCCGGTGTCCTCATTGTTCCAGGACTTGCGGTACGGCTGGCGAACCTTGGCCAACAGTCCGGGGTTCGCCTCAGTGGCCATCCTCACGCTGGCACTCGGCATCGGCGCCAACACCGCGATCTTCAGCTTCGTCGATGCCGTCCTTCTCAAGCCGTTGCCCTATAAGGATGCCGATCAGATCGTTCGTGTCCTCGAGAAGCCTCCTCGCGGCGAGCGCAACGGTATCTCGACGTTGAACTTCCTCGACTGGCAGAAGGATAACGCGGTATTCGACTTCATGGCCGCTCAGGCTGGCGGCCCCGCGACCCTCACGGGCATCGGCGAACCTGTCCAGCTCCGGGGAGCACGCGTCTCGGCGCATTTTTTCGACATCTACGGCATCCATGTGGAGCTGGGACGTACGTTTCTGCCCGATGAAGACCAGCTTGGGAAGGACCACGTGGTGATCCTCAGCCATGTACTCTGGGTCGGCCAATTTGGTGCGGATCCGTCGATCATCAATCGCACGATTCTTCTCAACAACGAGCCCCACGCGGTGATCGGCGTGCTGCCCGCAGGGAGCGCCTTCGACCGTGCGTTCAACCAGCTGTGGCGGCCGCTCGCGTTCGAGCCTTCAAACATGACTCGCGACTTTCACTGGTTGGTGTCGTTCGCGCGATTGAAACCCGGCGTATCACTCCGGCAGGCTCAGGCCAACATGAACGCGATCGGCGCCCGCATCGAGCGAGACTTTCCGGACTCCAACAAGGGGTGGGGCGTGATCGTGGAACGTTACGCCGACACCCTGATCGGCGCAGATATGCGGACCGCCCTGCTCGTGTTGATGACCGCCACCGTCTTGGTGCTCTTGATCGGATGCGCGAACCTCGCGAACCTCGCCCTGGCGCGCGGAGTGTCGCGCGGGCGCGAGGTCGCGCTCCGCGCGTCGCTCGGTGCGGGCCGCGAGCGGCTGATCCGCCAGTTCCTGACCGAAAACGTCCTGCTCTCGCTTTGCGGCGGCTCCCTCGGCATCGCGGTCGGCTACGGCGCGATGCGCTGGTTGCAGCTGCTGGTCCCTCCCTTTGCGTTCGCCCGAGAGGTCCGTATCACGATGGACACACGGGTCCTGCTCTTTGCTCTGGCCATTTCAGTCATGACCGGATTGCTCTTCGGCATCGTTCCCGCCTGGCAGGCCACGTCACCGGACCTGACGGCCTTGATGAAGGATGGCGGTCGCGGATCGACCGACCACGCCTCGCGGAAACGCTTGCGCGATGTTCTGATCGTGGCGGAAGTCGCCTTGGCGTTCGTACTGTTGGTCGGGTCGGGACTCATGATGCGGAGCTTCTTCCGCCTGCTCAGGGTCGACACGGGCTTCGACTCCACTAACGTGTTGACCATCGGGCTGCCCGTCACAACCCAACGTTTTCCCGATTCGATGCGATTGAACCTGTATCTTCGGGAGATTCGCACGGCCGTGGAAGCCGTGCCGGGCGTGCGCGAAACCGCCTTGAGCTGTGCACCTCCGATGCAGGGCGCCTGCTACGGCATGCCGATGCAGGTGGCCAGCCGCCCGATTGTGGATCGCGCCAATCGGTCGGGAGGCTTTTTCAAAGTCGTGAGCCCGTCGTATTTCTCGGCGCTGAGGCTGAAAGTCGTGCGGGGCCGCGCCCTCTCCGATCGTGACATCAAGAGCGCCCCGCCAGCTCTGGTGATTAACGAGCGCCTGGCGAAGCGCGAGTTCGAGAAGCAAGATCCCATCGGCCAGCGCCTGCTGATTCAAGAAATCATTCCTGGCAAGACCGAGCTCGGACCAGACATCCCGTGGCAAGTGGTCGGCATTGTTCGCGACGAAAAAGTCAACGGCATCGCGGACGACCGAAGTGCTGGCGTGTATGTCTCGAACGAGCAGAGTCCCGTTTACTTCCAGACGCTGAACGTTCGGACGAGCATTAATCCGCTCGCGCTTCAAAAGTCCATTGCCGCGGCCATTCACGCTGTCAATAAAGATCAGGCACTCACCGACATTCGAACCGTGGATCAGATCAAAGAGCTGTCGATGGCCAACAATCGTCTGCAGTCAATCTTGCTAGGTATCTTCGCGACCGTCGCACTGGTGCTGGCAGGGGTCGGCATCTACGGAGTGATCTCCTATTCCGTGGCACAGCGAACGCACGAGATCGGGATTCGCGCCGCACTCGGCGCGACGGAAAGAAACCTGTTAAAGCTGGTCTTAAGTCGCGGTGTAATCCTTACAGTCATCGGTCTCGTCATTGGAGTCTCCGGTTCGTTGGCACTGACCCGGTTGATGGCCTCGCTGCTCTACGGCGTGGGCGCGCACGATCCTGCCACCATGATCCTCGTCGCCACCATACTCGCCTTTGTGGCTGTAACCGCGTGTTACGTTCCCGCCCGTCGGGCGACGAAGATCGACCCTCTGGTGGCCCTGCGGCATGAATGATTTGATCGCCGCCCCCAACCAGCAGGTCGGCCCGATTCACGAAATGGGAACGGCGGGCATCTGCCTTCAGCAATGCCCGTCATGAACGCTCGCCCAGCGTAGGCGGTTGAGGATGACTTGCGACTAGTCGCGAAGGGTAGGTACATCCGTCGGCCGGGCGGGCGCGAGATCGTCGTCACTCGGAGCGATTCCGTTCGGGTGATCAGTCGAATCAGGTCCGTTCTCGGTTCACCGTTCATCGGC
>QHWL01000358.1 GCA_003222555.1 Acidobacteriota bacterium
AATTCGTAGAGTATCTGCTCGAGCACCTGGCGCTCTTCGGCCGTGAGATTCCCGCGAGTCTTCTGATCGAGCATCGCCAGGATCTCGATCATCTGCGCGGCGCCGTCGAGGTTGAGCGGCGAGAGTTGACCGGTCGCCGGATCCGGGAGGTCGCCGAAGTGAATCGCCGCCGTGCTCGCCAGCGACACGACAAAGGCGGTGAAGCTGAGATCGGGCATTGGGTGACCGAGTAATCTGGTAAGTTGGTGAATCCCAATTACCAGCTTACTAGATTATCAAATTACCAAATGTCAAAGCTCACCGCCGCCCTGGAGTTCACGCGTCTCGTTGACATCGTGGCGACGCTTCGCGCGCCTGACGGCTGTCCGTGGGATCGCGAGCAGACCATCGACTCCCTCAAGCCGTTCGTGGTCGAGGAGACGTATGAAGTCCTCGAGGCCATCGACCGCCACGACCACCGGGCGCTCTGCGAAGAGCTGCGCGATTTCGTGTTCGAGGCGGTGTTTCTCGCGCAGCTCGAGTCGATTGCAGACTCTCTGAAGAGCATCGCCGACAAGCTCGTGAGGCGCCACCCGCACGTCTTCGCGCGCGAGGCGGGCGAACCGCCGCTCGAGTCGGCCGGACAGGTGCGGGCGCGGTGGGAGGAGATCAAAGCGCAGGAACGCGGCGGCGACGGGAATCCGAAAACCCTGCTCCGCGGCATCCCCTCGGCGCTTCCCGCCCTGCTCCGCGCCTACCAGATCGGCCTGCGCGCGGCGTCGGTCGGATTCGATTGGACGCGCGCGGGCGATGTTGTCGGCAAGATCGAGGAGGAGGTCGACGAGCTCCGCGCGGTCGTCGAGGCTGGCGGAGCGGTCGACCAGGCACGGGCGGAGGAAGAAATGGGCGATCTTCTCTTCTCGATCGCCAACCTGTCACGCAAGCTCGGCATCGAGCCCGAAACAGCGCTGCGCAAAGCGAACGAGAAGTTCACGCGCCGGTTCGAGGCGATGGAGCGCCACATCGCCGATTCCGCACGTACCATGTCGGCCATGACACTCGAGGAGCTCGAGCGAGAGTGGGAACGCGTCAAAGAGACGCGCGAGCAGTAACCGACGATGGCCACGAAGGCACAAAAAGCAGTAACCCAGGCTGGCCACGAAGACACGGAAACACGAAGAAGAATTTCCTTTTCAAAGGACAATCCTCTTCAGCCCATCTTGCAAAACAGGCACGTTGAAGTTCATCAGCAAGCCCACGCGCAGATTGGATACTTTCAGATAGCTCAGAAGCTGCGCGCGGTGAACGGGATTGAGCCGCTCGACGGCCTTGATCTCGATGACAATCTGTTCCGCCACGACGAGATCTAGACGCTGATAACACAACAGTTGGCCTCGGTACCAGACCGGAATCTGCTTCTCAGCTTCGAATCGAATCTTTGTCGCCTCGAGCTCGAGACAGATGCCTCGAGAATAGATGTTTTCGAGAAGACCTGGACCCAGAGCGCGATGTACAGCGATGCAACAGCCGATCGTCCTGTGAATCAGATCTTCGAGGTCATTCGGGAGTTGACTGGGAACTCTGAGCATCCAATCCTCTTCTTCTTCGTGCCTTCGTGATTTCGTGGTTGCATTTCAACGTGTGGAGAACGTTCGACCTGTATACCCCGACACGGACAACGAATATCCGTCGGTGTCGACCGTGACCGCGCCGTCGCGGTCGGTTCGAAAGATCTCGGCACCGGCCTCGCGATAGCGCTCGAGCACGGCCGCCGCAGGATGCCCGAAGCGATTGCCGCGGCCGACGCTGACGACGGCCACTCGCGGCGCCAGGGCCCGCACGAATTCTGGTGTGCTCGATGTCAGGCTCCCGTGATGCGGCACCTTGACGACGCGCAGCGCGGCGCGTGGAATCGCAGTCGCCAGCGCCAACTCGACCGCTTTCCCAATATCACCCGTGAGGAGTATCGAGGCCTCGTGCCATCGCAGCTCGATCACGATTGAATCGTCGTTGCGAACGCGTGGCCGTTCCCAATCGGCGGCGTCCGGATGCCGCACGATCACCTCGACGTCGTCGATCTCGACACGGTCGCCCGTCGTGACGTTCGCCCATCGGAGGCCGAGGCCCAGCGCCTCCGCACGAACCGCGCGGAGCGGCTCGAATCGAGGCACGGGAATTCCTTCCCACACCTCGCGCGGCCGAAATTCTCGGACGACCGATATGGCGCCGCCGATATGATCGGGGTCCCCGTGCGTCAGGACGAGGCCATCGAGCCGGCGGGCGCCGGCGGTGCGCAGCACGGGCGCGACCACGCGTTCGCCGATGTCGAACGACGACTCCCCCGCGAGGCCGCCGGTGTCGACGAGCAGCGTCTTGCCGCGCGGAAACCGCACCAGTGCCGCGTCGCCCTGCCCCACGTCGATGAATATCACGTGCAGCCGGCCGTCTCCGCGCCTAGCGACGAACGCCCACGGCTCGGCGAGAATCCAGGCCGCCGCGCCGAGCGCGAGGGCCGCCGCACCGCGTCTGCACCGCCGCGAGGCCGCTGTCTCCGAGCTTCCAGACAACTTCTCGCGACGCCGCCACATCGTCCACCCACCCGCCAGCCCGAGGTAGTACAGCGCCAGCGCCAGCCACGACGGCGGCGCGACGCGCCAGGTGAACGCCGGCATGAATCTGACGAGCTCCGCCGACCGCACGAGCCCTGCGGCACCGAGGTGGGCGACGACCCCGATGGCGCCGGCCAGCCGCGCCGACACCAGGGCCGCCGGCACGAGCGCCATGCCTGCGACCTGCGCCACGCCCATCAACGGGATGGCCACAAAGTTGAGCACGAGTCCCGCGAACGTCACGCGCGAGAACATGAGGGCGCCGACGGGAAACAACATCGCTTCGGTAGCCACCGACGCCGCAAGCAGCGTGACCATCGGCGCGACGGCGCGCGGGAATCGCCGATTGGCGACGAGAGGCATCACGACGAGAATGGCGAGCGTGGCGCCGAAGGTGAGGATGAATGCGGGATCGACCACAGAAAACGGCTGCGTAGCGACCAGGCAGGCTGCGACGAACGCGAGCGTGTTGAGAGGAGGGCTTCGTTGATCGATCGCGCGTCCTGCGAGAGAGACCACAGCCATCAGGGTCGCGCGGTCGACTGACGCCCCACCGCCGACGAGGTACCCATAGCCAACGAGCGCGACGATGGATGCGACCATGGCGGAACGTCCGAGCAAACCCGCCAGCCGGAACATGCCGAGCATCAGCCCCGCGAGAATCGCGATGTTTCCTCCCGAGATCGCGATCACGTGATAGGTGCCCGCCTCTTGCAGCCGGTGCTGCACCTCGTCGTCCAACCCCGCGCGGTCGCCGATGACAATGGCCGCGACGATCGCGGACGATCGAGCGCTCCAGCGGCCCACCGCCTGCGAGATCGCTAGACGGCCGAAGGCGCGGATCGCGTCGAACCGCTCGTTGATCCAGTTGCCGCGGGCGACGACCTCGACGAGCGCTGCGCTCTTCACCGTGCCAACCAGGATCGTCCCGCGTCGGGCCAGCGCTCGTTCGTGATCGGGCACGCCCGGATCGAGGTACCGCGACGGACGCCGCAACTGGATTGGAAAACGCACTCGGCGGCCTGCCCGCCATTCATCCATGCGCTCGGACACAAGCGAGCCGACGACCGTGGCAAGAATCCCGCCAGAGAAAAGGGGTCGTACCCCTTTTCCAGCGGCGGCCTCGCGGAAAAGGGGTACGACCCCTTTTAGTTCGTCGACCTCGATGCTCAGCGATCCGCCTGATGGAGAGGGGGTTGCGTCGGCCGTGAGCGTTCCGGTCACGATGGCGAACGCGCTTTCCTGCTCTGGCGGTGTGCGGCCCACCGCTGCGGCTTCGGCCCGGTCGGCTCGCGCCAGCTCCTCAAACGCAGTCCGAAGGCTCGAATGCCATACGCGATGCCACGCGTCACCGGCAAGCAACGCGCCGCCGACGAAAAACGCGAGGCCCACGGCTGCAGCGAGCACCCGTGATCGTTGGGCCCACCAACCGACGCCGGCTGTCATGCCGCATACGACGAGGAGCGTCAGCCCAGCGGTGAATGGAACATCAGCCGCGAGCAGACCGCACGCCGACCCCGCGAGGAGGCCGATGGCGGGGATGGCAGCCGCGGCGCGCACGTCCGCGCGGCGGTGCAACATTCGTGGCACGTGGTTATCACGAAGTCACGAAGCGCCACGAAGAAACACGAAGTCCTTTAAGTACGTTATTTCGTGAAGC
>QHWL01000386.1:0-1791 GCA_003222555.1 Acidobacteriota bacterium
AACAGGGCATTGCGCGGATCCACCTCACGCATCCACTGCCAGAGGCTCTTGCGTCCGCGCAGGTTCAAGACCGAGCGGCGCCACGTTTCGCAGTACAGCTCGAAGAACCGGGGAGCGCCGAGCGACGGTTCCCAGAGTGCATGGTGCATGTCGAAGTTCGCCCAGCGTCGCGCCCGCAGGTTCGGGCGCATTTGCTCGAAATACGACGTGCCGGGCAGCGGCGTCAGGATTGTGAACCCCGCCTGATGAAGCTGGTGGCGCTCGACGAACGCCCACAGGCGCTCGAAGTCGTCCTCGCCCCACGCCGGATCGATCACGAAGTTGCCGGTCACGCCGTACCCGAGCCGCCGCGCCACCTCGATGCCGAGCACGGTCTGATCCACCGTGGCATCCTTCATGAGGCCGCTGAGCCCCTCGTTGGTCGCCGCTTCCAGGCCGAAGAAGATGTCGAATTCGCGTGCCACCGGCCGCCACGCCTCGAGGAGATCGGGATGGCGGGCGACGAGATCCACACGGCTCTGCACGAGAATCCATTGTTTACAGATTCCACGGCGCACGAGCTCCTGTGCCAGCGCGAGACTGCGCGATGGATGGTGCCAGAAGAGATCATCGGCGACGAAGATGTGATCGCCCACGGTGGCTAAGTCGCGGCAGACCGCCTCAATCGATCGTTCGCGCACCGCGCGCGCGTGCAGCTGCCAGATCGAGCAGAACGAGCAGCGGAACGGACAGCCTCTCGCCGTCTCGACGAGCCACACAGGACGATGCGCAAGGCAGGCGTACTGCCGGCGCCACGCGGCCACGTGCCGCCTCGCCGGCAGAGGCACGTCCTCCAGCGCGAACGCGCCGGCCTCGCCTCCCGTGCGGAGGTCTCCGCCCTCGCCGTCGGGCAGCGCGAGGCCCGGCACCGACGTCAGCGGCCGCCGGCATTCGAGCGCTGCACACAGCAGGGGCATTGCGCGCTCGGCGTCGTCGAGCACGACGGCCGAGACGTGGCGCGACAGAAATGGGCCTGGACACGCGGCGGCCGTGTGCCCGCCGACGACGATAGGCACGTCCGGCGAGAGCGCGCGGACCTGTGCGGCGAGTGCCAGCACTTCGTCGGTTTCGAGCGCGTGCATCGCCGCGATGCCGACGAGCGCCGGGCGCGTCCGGCGCATCTGGTGATCGAGCGATCGACTGAAGCGGAGATCGGCCAGCGTGACCAGGTGGCCGTCGGCTTCGAGTGCCGCGGCGATGTACTCCATGCCGAGCGGCTCGATGCGAAAGAAGGGTCCCAGGCCGAACCGCTCGTTACCAGGAACAGGACGCAACAGCAGGATGTTCATGCGGGGAGAGGGAGAGTAACACGAGAACCGGGTGCTATACTGCCTTCCCGGTTTTCATCGTGGTCGCCCTCGTCACAGCGGTCGTCGCTATCGCGTACCGGCGCCGCATGCTCATCGTGGCTGCAGTGGTGGCCGTGCTTGGCCTGTCGGCTGCCGGCGCGCGACGCGTGTCGTTCGATGCCGACGTGCTGTCGCTGCTCCCTCGCGATGGGCGCGTCATTCCGGCCTTCAGGCAGTACCTCAGCAGCTTCGGCAGCGTCGACCAGCTGTACGTCGTGTTCACTGCGCCCGCCCATCATGGGGTGACGGAGTACGTCGACGAGCTCGATGACTGGATCCACCGCCTGCGTCTGGCCCCGGAGGTGGCGCAGGTCGATGCGGGCGTCGCCGACGACACGCGCAACTTCGCGTGGCTCGCGGATCGCGAACTGCTCCTGCTCGGCGGCAAACCGCTCGATGCCGC
>QHWL01000386.1:2029-5821 GCA_003222555.1 Acidobacteriota bacterium
TTCTCTCGCGCCCTCGACGCCCGGCTCCAGGAGATCCAAGCTGCCGTCCAGGCAGGCGACGCCGCCCGCGCGGCCGATCCCGACGAGCCGCTCCCGGCGCTCCAAGTCGAGTTCGCGGGAGGTCATCGCATTGCCGTCGAGACCGAAGCCGTGGTCCGCCGCGAAAGCATTCTCAACACGGCCGGGTCGCTGGCGCTCATCCTCCCTCTGCTGTTCGTCGCGTTTCGCAGTCTTTGGCTCGTGCTGGTCGGCTCTCTGCCGTCGGCAATGTCGCTGCTGGTGGTGCTCGGCATTCTGGGGTTCAGCGGCGCCACGCTCTCGGCGGCCGCGGCGGGATCGGCCGCCATGCTCTTCGGCCTTGGCGTCGACGGCGTCGTTCTGCTCTATGTCGCTCATCGCTTGGCGGTGGACGAGGGCACGCCGGCAGATGGACTTGTCCCGGCCCTCGCCGGACCGTCCTCGAGCATGCTTCTCGGCATGTGGACGACGGCGGCGACGTTTTACGGCCTCGCGTTTGTCGACTTCCCGAGCCTCCAGCAGCTCGGCCTGTTGATCGGGCACGCCATGATGATCTGCGGGGTCCTGACGCTGGTGCTCGTGCCGGCGCTGCTCCCGCGGTCGATCGTCGCAGGCTCCGGCCGCCGGCTCACGATGCCGTGGCTGGCGGAGTGGGTCGCGCGCCGGCGCGGGATGGTGCTGGGCGCGGCGGCGCTGACGACCGGGGTGCTTGGCATCGCCGCAGCCGGCCTGCACGTGAACCCCACGCTCGATCGATTGCGATCGGTCACCGGCGCCGCGCGCCTCGAGGAGCAGCTAGCGGCGATGTTTGGCTTGCCGCGAGAGGTCTACGTCGTTCTCGCGGGGGGCGCCGACCTCGAATCGTTGCTGCAGACCAACGAGAGGCTCACCGCGAGGATCTCGAGCGAGCTGCCGGGCGTGGGCGTGCAGTCGCCGACGCGGCTGCTGCCTTCACAGGCCGCGCAGGAGCAAACGGCCGCGCGCATCCGCGACGCCAGGCTCTCGCCTGACGCGGTTCGTGCCTCGCTCGACCGGGCCGCTGAAGCGTCCGGCTTCCGTCCGGGCTCGTTCCAGCCTTTCTCAGATCGATTGCCCCAGCTGCTCAACGCGACGGACCGGCTGACCTACGAGGGCTACGAAGCCAACGGTCTGGGCGACCTGGCCCGCCGATTCGTCGTTCGCGACAAAACGCGATGGCTCACGGCAACGTATGTCTTTCCGACGGATTCCGAGCAGGTCGCATCGCTCGAGCGGCTGGTCGACCGCGTGGACCCGTCTCAGACGCTGACCGGACTGCCGCTCGTCAACCGCGAGCTGGCCTCCCGATTCCTGCCGCAGTTCCTGAAGGGGCTCGTCATCGGCACCCTCATCGTGGTGGCGCTGGTCGTGCTCGCCTTCCGTCAATGGCGCCTATCGCTTTACGCGCTGGCGCCCACCGTTCTGGGTCTCGTGTGGGCCGCAGGCCTGCTCGCGCTTGCACGCGTCGAGCTCGATCTGTTCGCGCTCTTTGCCGTCGTGACGTTCATCGGCGTCGGCGTCGACTATGGCATTCATCTCGTGCACCGTTTTCAAGAGCGGGGCGATGCGGGCCGCGCCGTGTCCGAGCTCGCACCGGTCATTCTCGTGGCCGCCGCGATCACGCTGTTCGGCTACGGCACGCTGCTCGACTCTTCGTACCCGCCTCTTCGCTCGATCGGGATCGTTTCGGCCATCAGTGTCCTCACGCTCGCCGCCGCGTCCGTACTGGTGCTGCCGGCCCTTTTGATGGGCAAGCGCGGATGAACGCCGTCGCGATCGTTCCGGCGTTCAATGAAGCGCGCTCGATCGCGGACGTCGTCACGGGCCTGCACCGCATCGTCTCGCACGTGCTGATCGTGGACGACGGGTCGACCGATCAGACGGCAGCGTGCGCGCGCGCCGCCGGGGCCGAGGTCCTGATGCGCGGGACGAATACGGGAAAGGGAAGCGCCATTCGCGCCGGGCTCGCGCACGTGATGACGCGACCGTTCACGCACGTGCTGCTCCTCGACGGCGACATGCAGCATCGTCCGCGCGAGGCATCCCGGCTGCTCGACGCCGCCCAGCGGACCGGCGCCGATCTGGTACTCGGCGAGCGGGCATTCAGCCGCGAGGAGATGCCGGCGGCGCGGTATCACGCGAATCGGATCGGCAGTCGGGTCCTGTCGTGGTTCGTCGGCGCTCCCGTGCAGGACACTCAGTGCGGGTTCCGCGTGTGCCGGCTCGACGCGCTGCGAGATTTGCCGCTCAGGGCGCGCGGCTACGAAATCGAAACCGAGATACTCGTCAAGCTGCGCCGGAGAGGCGCGCGACTGGCGAGCGTCCCGATCACGGCGGTCTATGCCGCCGAGCGCAGCAAGCTTCGGCCGGTGCGCGATACGACCCGGACCTGTTTTCTGGCGGTGTATTATCAGTTCCTCGAACGCATCTGACGAGCCCGTGGGCACCGTGTCCGTGCCGCAAGCCGCGGCGCGTGGGACGCTCGAGCCGCGCCGCTGGACGCTGCACGGCCTGAACAACGGCACGATTTTCAGGATGACGGTCGCCGGTGTGCGCTGGCTGCCGAAAGCGGCCTCGTATGGGATCGGCGACAGCGGCACGTGGCTGGCGTCGCGTCTCATGCCGGCGACGCGCGCGGCGATCGGAGACAACCTGCGGGCGGTGTTTCCAGAGGACTCGCGCGCCGCGCTGGAGCGCCGAGCCCGGCGCACGCTGCAAGCCTACGCGCGCGACACGATCGACTTCGTCCGAGCGCTGTCGCTCGACGACGAATGCGCGACGGCACTGTTCGATCCGCCGCCCGAGTATCGGCAACGATTCAACCAGTTGCTCGCGCAAGGCCGCGGCGTGATTCTCGTCATGGGCCACTACGGCAATTGGGAGATCGGCAGCGTGCTCATGAGCCGCGTGCTGCACTTGCCGCTGACCATCGTCGGCATGGCCGAGGCGAGCCCGGACGTGAACCGACTGCGACGGGAGATCCGCGATCGTCTGGGCGTCGATACCATCGAGGTACGCCAGTCGCTCCACACGGCCCTGGAGATCCGGCGGCGGCTCTCCGACAACGGCATCGTGGCGATGTTGATGGATCGACACTTGGGTCGGGATCGCGTTCAGGTGACGCTGCTCGGGCGACCGGCCTGGTTCGTGCGGACGCCGGCGCTGATGGGGTACCTCTCCGGCGCGCCGCTGGTGCCCTGCTTCATCCAGCGCACCGAGAGCCATCCGGCCTTCTCCGTCTTTCTGGGCGATCCGATCGTGGTTGCGATCGATCGACCGCGCGACGAAGCCATTCAGCGGGCCGCGCAGCAGTTTGCGGACCAGTTGACCGCCCGCATCCGGCGGCACCCTGAGTACTGGTACCAGTTCTATCGATACTGGGATGCTCAGCAGGATTCATACGAGGGCCTCGGCTAGCAGCGTGTCTTTACTGAATCAGTACCGTACTAAGAAGGACGACGTACAACGCAGAGTCCGCAGAGATCGCAGAGACGGGACGGCTGACGCCATCGGTACGCACCGTGCCGGCCACGCCGCGTTGCGGCGCTGCGTCGAGCGTCTCAGCGCGCTTTGCGAACTCTGCGTTGATCGTTCGTTGCCCGTTACTGAATCATCGTGTAACCCGGAAGAGCACGTTGGCGAACGGCGTGCCCGCGCTCATCGGCCGCACCTCTCCCGCCAATCCGTGTGACGAGAAACAGGCGAGCCATTCGTCGGACGTGCGGAAGTAAAACCGCTGGCGCCAGTGACTAAATG
>QHWL01000387.1:0-1693 GCA_003222555.1 Acidobacteriota bacterium
GGAGGCGGGAGGATATCCGCCGAACGTGCCCGAGCGGAGTGGCACTCCTGGAGGACATGCGGTGGTCGCCCGAAGAGTGATAATCGCCTTCGTCATGAACGCGCTGCTTCGCGCATTCGCGCTCGTCCTGCTCACCGCCAGCGCGACGGTGGCGGTGATCGGCGCGCGTCCGACTGCGCCAACCTTCGAACGCGTCCATCCGCTCGCTCCCGAAGAGGGCGTGTTCGCGTATGCGCGGATCTCTCCCGACGGACGCCTGCTGGTATACCCATCGGAAAAAAACGGCGCCAGGGAGGGCGGCGGTGTGGGTCGCGTGGTGAAAGTCGTCGACCTTCGGACGCGCAAGCTCGTGTTCACCGAGCGCGGCGTCGATGCGTACTGGTCGAACGACGGCCGGCGAATGATCTTCCTGAGCGAAACGGATGGGTTGGCGCGCGTCAGCATCCGCCATTTCGATGGAGGAGTCGTGCGCAACATTGCACCCGTCTACCTCGGGGGTTACTTCAGCTGGGGCGTTCGCGACGGCCGCGACCTCATCCTGACGATTAGCGGCAACTTCTACTTTCTCGACGGAGATCGAGCTGTTCTTCCTGCGGAGCGCGTGCCGTCCTGCGACGGTATCGCCGCAGAGCGGCCGCTCCTGTCGAAAGACGGCCGACGCATCACCACGTTCGCGCGCGGCACCCTCGTCGTCCGCGGTCTGACCGACTGTGCCGATATTCTCGACACGGGCGTCCAGGGCGCGAAGGCCGATTTCTCATGGGACGGACGTTACATCGCGTTTCACGCGCCGAAGAAGAAGGCGGAAGGGTACGAGATCGACGTCGTCGACCTGCAGCGCCGGACGATCCGGACCGTAACGGATTTCGCCGGGTCCAGCTTTTTTCCGAGCTGGACCGAGGACGGACGCCTCGCGTTCCGCTATGACGGAGATGACTATCGCGGCTTCATGATCGCGAACCATGTGCTGTCGGCGCGTGAGCGGCCGCTGGGCCAAGTCGATCAGCATGTGCCTGATCGGCTTGGGTGGTCCGATGTGTTTCCAGAAAGTCCGGCACCCTCAGGACGCGTCGCGCTGGTGACGGTGTGGGGTACGTGGAGCGCGTACAGTCCCGCAGCGTTGATCGACTTGCAGCGCATCAGCCACGACTTTGCGGACAGAGGGGATGTGACGGCGATGACGGCGACCGATTTCGGCAGCCGGCGCGCCGATGTGCTGCGGCTGCGCGAGCGCTACGGTATCACGCTGCCGGAGATTCCGTGACCGAAGCGCACAACCAGATTCCTGTGACGCTGTTGTTTCGCGACGGGATGCTTGTCGAGCGCCGGCTTGGGGCGCAGCCGTACGACGCGCTTCGATTGTGGGTCGAAGCGGCGGCTGCCCAATCGCCACGAGCGATCTCCTGAGGATCCTGGCGCGTCTCGACTGCAATCGTCCCACCGCAATCATCGGTGGATCTTGCTGCTGGGCTGCCGGCTCCCCGCGACTCGCACTGGCTGTCATAAATCTTTCGTCAAGATCCGGTTGCGCGTTGTGGAGCAATGTGGACAGGAGGGCCCGCCGAGTTCAGGTACTGCGCTCCAGACGCTCGAGCGCCTCGGCGACGAGGACGATCGGATACAGCCTCTCGTAGTACCAGAGCTTCGCGAAGTACAACCCGATTGGCGACGGCGGAAACGACGTGCCGTGGTG
>QHWL01000387.1:1803-5389 GCA_003222555.1 Acidobacteriota bacterium
GGAGCGCCCGCGTCGCCTCCCCAGCCACCGTCCGGGTTCTGCGCGTTCACGAGCCACCGGATCGCGCGGGACGCTGCCCCGTCGACGTTTCGTGGAGTCCGCCCGCGTGCGGCGCGCAGAGCCAGGAGAACCCGGCTCGTGCCGTAGGTCGGGTTTTCCTCGCCTGACACGTGCTGGTTCCCGAACCACAGCGGAACGAACGAGCCGTCGGCGCGCTGCGCGCCAGCGAGGTAACCGATCGCGAGGTCGAGCGCTCGGTCGATGCGGGCCTGAAGAAGGGCCCCGAGATCGGAACGCCACGCCAGCCATGCGCGCACGGCATGCGCGGTGAGATCGGCGCCGCTGCGATCGAAGGGCAGCGCGCCCCATCCCCGGCAGAAGGTCGGGATGCCGCCGTCGCGGTTCTGCAGGTCGAGCAGCCATTCAACGCCGCGCGTGGCAGCCTGACGAGTCTCGTCATCGGGGTCGAGATCGCGAAGCGCGAGAAGGGCTCCGGGGGTGTCGTCGCCATCGGGGACGCCGCCCGGGAGGTTCGTCCATGACCAGGCGCCCGGCGCCGCACCAGTGTAAGGATGCTCGTCACGCGTCTGCTGCGCGAGCAGCCAGTCGCGCACGGATGTCCGTGCATGCTCGTCGAGATGCTCGGTCAGGCGTCCCCTGGCGTTGAGCGCTTGTACGGACAAGGTGGTGAGCCACGTCGCGAGGTTCGTGTCGATCGGCCAGCTGCCGTCGTCGCGCACCGACCGGCGGAGGAAATCGAGCGCCCGCTGCACAACGCGATGATTTGCGTGTCCCGCCCCGATGAGGCTCATGGCAACGAAGCTGGTCAGCGGGGCGGCTTCCAGGAATCCGCCGTTGGGCGGTTGGAGAGAGTCGAGCACACCCAGCGAGCGGGACGCCGCCAGGTCGCGAATCGATCGCGCGACGAGATTCCGAGACGGTCGATGTCGATGCCTGACGAGGCCCATGGCAATCAGGGCCGGGAGCGCATAGCTGACGACCGGCAACGTGAGGATGGTGAAGAATTTCCTCGGGATCACGGCAAGCTCGAAGGGCAGCTGCGGAATCAGACGCCACGCCTCCAGATCAGAACCCATTCGCCCGGCGAGTGCGCACATCGTGAGGATCGGCACCGAAAACGTCCGGTCCTTGCCGTACCGCGCGACGATCGCCCTCGCGAGCGTGGACGGATCAACGCCGCCCCCGACCTTGGTCAGCCATGCTTCGGCTCGTCGTTCAGCCGCGGTCACCGCGTCGCTTCCTCGGGCGAAGGCCAACCCCGCCCAGCCCAACGCCGTCGTGCTGATGTTGCTGAAGCTGCGATCCGTGTCACCCCATCCGCCGTCCTGGTTCTGGTGATCGAGCAGCCATCCGATCCCGCGCTGGACCAGATCGTCATCTCCTGAGGATTCGCTCGGCCTTTCACGCAGAAAGAGGGCGAGTGCGACAACGGCTGTAGCCGTCGACAGCGCGCTGCTGGAGAGCCGGCCGTCCCAATGGCCGGCAGAGGTCCGTTCCTGTATCAACGCCTCGCGCGCGGCGAGCAGGGTGGCGTGGCCCGCGGGCGACTCGTTCACGAGCATGGGTCTTACACCGCCAAATGACCCAGCGCGAGCAGACCGTAGAACGTGTACTCGCAGTCGGGAACGTCATCGGCCCAGGTGCCATAGAACGCGCCCTGACTGGTCCAGAGCGAATCCACGAAATCGAGGCACCGCTCGCGAATCCCTTCGATTGGTGACTGTAGGGAGCTCAGGGCGTGGAGTGCGGTCGCGGTCGACAATAGGTCGGGCACGGGGGCGTCGGGGCTCGCGAAGAACCCGCCTTCGTGGAACCGGGCGAGCAGCCAGTCGGCGAGAGCAGGCGATGCCGGCATGTCGAGATGTCGAATCAACGTGACGGCAGCGGCGGTCGCAGGAGTTGATCCATGCGGGCGGCCGGGGTCGTTTGCGAACGCGCCGTCTGCCGACTGAAGCGCCGCGAGCGACGCCGCGATCCGATCCGGAGCCGGCGGCATCGTGCCGAGATCCTGATAGGCGCCCATCGCGAGGAACGCATGATAGGCGCTCCCGTGAGCGGCATCGCGCGACACGTGATATCCACCGTCGTCTGTCCGGTAGGACTCGACGCGCGCGAGAATCGCGTCGCGGGTTGCGGCCGCCAGCGCCGACGCCGGCATCATCGCCCAGCACCCGGCGAGACAGGAGAGGTGGACGAGATCCAGATCCTGGCCGGCGCCAAAGCCGCGGAGATAGCTGGTGGCGGATTCCACGGGGAGATCGACGCGCAGCACGAGGAGCGCCTGCAGCCCGAAGACGGTGTAATAGAGATCGCTGTCGCCGGCGCGGTTGCGGAAGCCGCCGTCGGCATTCAGCTGTCCGCGAATGAATTGTGCGACGAGATCAGCGGAATCACCCAGCAGTTTGGGCGCGAGCCGCGCGATCTGCAGCGTCTCCCGTCTGACGCTCACTGCACCAGCCTTTGATTTCGAGCTCGTTGAAAATCTTTCCGACGATGCGGCGGAGGAGGCCTTTCAGGCTGGGATTGTCGACATCCGCCAGCGACCGAATCGCCTCCTCCTTGTACGCGTCGAGGAGACTCTGGCAACGTTTATCTGCGGCCAGCTCACGAATGGCGCTGAGGATTTGCTGCTGATCGGTCGACGACACGTGACCCGTCCAGGCCTTGCGCAGCGCGCTGCGCAGCGGCTCTTTCGCGTGCGAGCGCTCGAACGCGATCGCGAGCGGCAATGACGGACGCAGGCTGCCGTCGTCGCCCGCACCATCGTCGGCAAGATCGTCGATGTCGTCTCGAATCTGATACGCGATGCCCAGGGCCTCGCTGTACCGGTCGAAGATCACCTCGAGCTCGTCGCTGCCCGCGGCGAAATACGAACCGACCTGCAGCGCGACCTGAAACGCCGGCGCCGTCTTCTTTCGAAAGATGTCCAGGACCTCGAGCGACGTGAGCGGCTTCGGCGTGCGCGACCAGCCGAGCTCCGCTCCCTGCCCGAGCGTCAGCGTTCGATGTCCTTCGGCCGCGGCGCGAAGCATCGCGGCGCAGGTCTCCGGAGGCGCGCCGCAGGTCGCGAGGAGGCGATAGCCTTCGCCCAGCAGATAGTCCCCCACGTTCAGCGCCACCGGCACGCCGTGCTCAGCATGCAGCGCATCGACGCCGTACCGCTGCTCGTCGCGGTCCTCGATGTCGTCGTGAATGAGCGACGCCTTGTGGAAGCATTCAACCGCCACGGCAATCTTCTTCAGCGCCTCCGGGAATTCCGCATCCGGATCCTGCCGGAGGGCGCGGTAGACGCAGACGGTGAGGAAGGGCCGCCAGCGCTTGCCCGCCCGCGTCAGCCACGCGCGGCCGATGCGCTCGGTGTCGGTCGGTGCGGGCCCCAGCAGCGCGTCGAGGCCCGCTGCCGTGAACCACGCGTCGACCTCGCGGCGGATCGCGTCCAGATCCATGCGATAGGTGCGGTCGTCGCTCGTGAGGTGGAGGACGTCCCACACGCAGTCGGTGTCGACGTTCGTGTCGATACAGTCGTCCTGCAGGAGGGGGATCGCGATGCCTGGAACGGCGGCCG
>QHWL01000001.1:0-11390 GCA_003222555.1 Acidobacteriota bacterium
GAGCCCAACAGCCAATCGATCGAAAAAAGGGCCGGCCCGTGTGCCGGCCCTTTTTCTCGTACGCCTCTCCCTTCCTACGTCGCCCTTTTCGTCCGTAATGTCCGGCTCTAGAGCCTGTTAAAAAATGCGACGTTTGAACGCAGAGCTCGCAGAGAAATCCTCAGGCATTTCTTCTCGGCGGCTCGGCGGTCTCTGCGTTGAACGTGATTTGTTCACAACCTCTTTAGCCGGACCTGCTCTACCGCCGTTTCCATCTCGCGCCTTCCGCCGTTCTGAGTCATCATCTCCAATATGTCATCGCTATGTCGGTCTTTGAAGATCACGTATCCGATCCTTCAGTCGGGCATGGGCCGCGTCGCCGGACCGGACCTCGTCGGAGCGGTGGCCCGCGCCGGCGGCCTGGGCATTCTTGCCGGCCTGAACCTGACGCCCGACGACTTGCGTGGCCAGATCCGCCGCGTTCGTGAGCTGACCACCGGGACGTTCGGTGTCAACCTGTGGCTACATCCCGATCTGCATCCGCCGATCGATCCGTCGTCGGTACCCGTCGCGGACGTCGAGGCGGCGACGGCCGCGCTCAATCGCGCGCGCCTGGCAATCGGTCTTCGCGAATCGGTAGCTCCGCCGCTCCAACGCCCGGACACCATCGACGATGCCTTCAATGTGATTCTCGACGAGCGGGTGCCGGTGTGGAGCATCGGCTTGGGCTTGCCCGCGGCCGACATGCTCTCGCGCTGTCACGATCGAGGCGTCCAGGTGATGGTGATGGTTGCCAACGTTGATGATGCCCGCACAGCCGCAGACCTTGGAGTCGACTTCATCGTTGCGCAAGGCGTTGAAGCCGGCGGTCATCGATCGACGTGGCGCGCGAAGGCGGCGGCCGACGTCGGCACGCTTGCGCTTGTCCCGGAGGTCGTCGATGCCGTTCGCGTGCCCGTCATTGCGGCCGGTGGGATCGCCGATGGGCGGGGTCTCGTCGCGGCGCTGGCGCTTGGGGCGGCCGGGGTGCTCATGGGCACGCGCTTTGTGGCGACGCGAGAATCGATGGCCCCGGAGTTCTGGAAGCAGCGTATACTCGCGGCGGCAAGCGATCAGACGATCGTCACCACGGCGTTCACTGGCTTGCGCGCGCGCGTGCTGCGGAGTCAATTCGCTCAAGACTACGCGGCCTCCGGCGCACCAGTGCTTCCGGGGCTGCTTCAAGCGGCCCTCGAGCAGGATATCTGGGCTGCGGCGTCGAAGGAGAACAGGCCGGACTACTTCCCGCTCTATGCGGGTCAGAGCGTCGGCGTCATTCGCGACCTTCCGGGCGCGGGGGACGTGGTCGGTGCGATCGTCGCCGAAGCCAAATCGACATTGACTCAACTCGCAGACATTCTGTAGGACACCCACTCAGGTGTCGTTATGGGGTTCGTTGCGTTTTCGTGATGTGGCCGTCGCCCTTCTCGATGGGTCTGGACGGATCGCTCGACCACTCGCTCCACGAGCCCGGATAGAGCTTCGCGCCTCGGAGTCCCGCGTGCTCCAACGCGAGCAGGTTGTGGCACGCCGTCACACCGGAGCCGCAGTAGCAAACGACGCGTTCCGTCGGCACGGCGCCCACGACCTCGTCCAAGCGGCGGCGCAACTCCTCCGGTGACCGGAAGGCGCCGTCTTGGTCGAGGTTCCATTTGAAAAAATGATTGGCTGCGCCGGGAATGTGTCCGGCGATCCTGTCGATCGGTTCAGAGTCGCCGCGGTACCGTTCCGGAGCGCGGGCGTCGATCAGCCGCCAGTCGCGGCTCTGCGACAGCTTCGTCACTTCGTCAGCGGCGACTGACATCTCTGATCGCGCCGAGCCGGTGAACTCTCTCGCCGAGCGCGTGTCGCGGCCGGCCGACGTCGGCCGGCCCTCGGCGAGCCATCTCGCGAACCCGCCGTCGAGGACCGCCACCGCCTCGTGCCCCAGCCATCGGAGCAGCCACCACAGGCGGCTCGCGTACATGCCCGTGTCCTGATCGTAGGCGGCCACCTGAACATCGCTCGCAATGCCGAGCCGGCCGAAGAAGCGCGCGAGCGCGCCGGGGTCGGGCAGGGGATGGCGGCCGCTGCGGTCTGTCTTGGCGCCCGCCAGATCGTGGCTGAGGTGCGCATACACGGCTCCAGGGATGTGCCCCGCGCGATACTCTCGCTCACCCCACGCCTCGTCGTTCAGATCGTAGCGACAATCGACAAGCGCGAACGCCGGGTCTCCAAGGCGGGCCGCGACCGTTCCGGAATTTATCAGAGTGCTGTATGCCATCCGGGTACCATAGCTCGCACGCGGCAACGGCGGCAAAATAACATATGGTCAGATCGGTGAAGCTTGAAAAGTTGACCGGGATTTCAAGCCGCCTCGGCGCATTCGTCGCCGAGCGCTACCCGTTCGCGCTCGACGCCGCGCTCGACGCGTTCGATGCGATCGCGGGCACCAGCGCGCCCCGCGACGAAGCGGGAATCGACGCGCTTCGCCCGGTGTTTCG
Source organism: Acidobacteriota bacterium (assembly GCA_003222555.1). Taxonomy (GTDB): domain Bacteria; phylum Acidobacteriota; class Vicinamibacteria; order Vicinamibacterales; family CAVVIG01; genus JAHFUJ01. Next base: position 2,502 of record QHWL01000001.1, read on the forward strand.
ACGCGAGCTCGCCCGGCGCCTCAGGACTCTTCGCGTACCCCCGGGCCTTGGCGAGACCACCCCGCGTACGACCGCCGCCTCGCGAGTCGAGCAGGCCTACACCGAGCTAGGCGAGGCGTGCGACGGATTTCTCCGACGCGCGGCGATCGAGGCCTCGTTGACCGCCGACGAACGCCGCGAAATTCTGCGCGGCATGCTGCTCACGCGCGCGACCGACAACCGGCTGAAAGCGTTTTTTACCGGCGGGGAGATCAAGTACGGCCACGCGGTGTTTCAGGGCAAGGGGTTTCGGTCGCTCGGCCAGGAAGCGATCTATGCCGCCGCTATTCGCCTGCGGCGTGGCGCGAAATATCGCGGATCGGACGGGCGGTGGAACGGCGACGTCATCGGGCCGGTCATCCGGGATCTTGGCGTCACGCTCGCGATGCGGCCCGAGACCGACTCGGTGCGGATGGTCCTCAACGCGCAAATGGGGAAGATCGGGCCTCCGCTCGGGGGAAAGGATCTGCACATCGGTGACTTCGGGTGGGGTATCCTGCCGCCGGCCGCTCCGCTCGCGACCTCGACGCTGACGATCGCCGGAATGGCGATGGCCTTCTGGCGCGACGGATCGGGCCGCGTGGCCATCTCTTTCATCGGCGAAGGCGGGTCGTCGAGGCGATCAACGCATGCGCGGTGCGGCGGTTGCCGGCGATTTTCTGTGTCGAGAACAATCAGGTTGCGCTTTCGACGCCGGTCTCCGATCAATCGGCGGTCCGCGTGTTCGCCGACAGGGCGGCCGGCTACGGCATTCCCGGCATCACGATCGACGGAACGGATCCCGACCTCATTGCCGCCGCGTTCACGTGGGCAGCAGAGCGCGCGCGCGCCGGAGGCGGGCCGACGCTCGTCGAATTGGTGTCGATGCGGATGTGCGGGCATGCGCATCACGACGACATGCTGTATCTGGGGCGCGACCCGCAGCCCTCGTGGGCATATGCCACCGCAAGCGAGTCGGGGTACGTCGACCGTGAATCGTACGCATATTGGGCCGCGCGCGATCCGATTCCCGCCTATGCGGGCCGCCTCGAGTCGGAAGGCATTATCCAGATCGGAGATCTCGATCGGTTCAAGAGCGAAACCGAAGCCCTGGTCGAGGAGGAGGCTCGCGCCGTGATCGACGCGCGGTGGCCCGACGCGAGTACGGCCGGCGAGGGAGTGTTCGCGAACGAGCCGCCGCGCGTCCACGTTGAGGTGCTCGATCCGACGGTCCGGCTAACCGCCTCCGCCAAGGCTCCGGCGAGTCTCGCCGAAGCGGAAGCGCGAAGGCGGAAGCCGGACACGGCTGGGTCGGGTGGGGCGGGTGAGTCAGCTACGTACGGGGACGCGCCGCTGCCGGTTGTCGACGCCGGGCCACCAGTCGATCCGAAAGGCCGCACGCTGCTCGAAGCGGTGATGCTTGGCGTCGGCGATGCCCTCCGCGCCGATCCGCGGGTGTTCGTGTTCGGCGAGGACGTCGGCGGCAAATACGGCAATGCCTTTTTGGTGCTGCGTCCGCTGCTGAAGGAGTTCGGCGACCGCATCATCAACTCGCCGCTGGCTGAAGGCGCGGTGTTAGGCATGAGCGTCGGCGCGGCGCTCGCGGGACAGAGGCCGATTGCCGAAATGCAGTTCAACGACTTTGTCGCCACCGGATTCAATCAGCTCGTGAACAACGCGGCGAAGGTCCGCTACCGCTGGGGCGGCGCCGTGCCGATGGTCGTGCGGATGCCATGGGGCGGATTGCGTCACGCCGGACCCTATCACTCGCAGAACACCGAGCCCTGGTTTTACCGTACGGCCGGGCTGAAGATCGTCGTGCCCTCGACACCTCACGACGCGCGAGGACTGATGGCATCGGCGGTGGCCGATCCCGATCCGGTCCTGTATTACGAGCACATCGCGCTCTACAGAGACCCCCGGATCAAGCAGGTTCTTGGCGAGGGGCCGCCCGCACCGATCCCGATCGGTCGCGCCGCGCTGCGCCGGGCGGGTGACGATCTCGCGATCGTGTCCTACGGCGCATACGTCCACGTGGGGATGCGCGTGGCGGATCGGCTGGCGAACGACGGCGTGCAGGCGAGCGTTCTCGACCTTCGCAGCCTCGTGCCGCTCGATCGCGAGGCGCTCCTCGCCGTCGCCAGACACTGTCACAAGATCCTGATCGTTCACGAGGACTCTCGCACGGGGGGGATTGGTGAAAGCCTCGCCGCGTTGATTCAGGAAGAGGCGTTCGAATGGCTCGACGCGCCGGTGCGCATCGTCGGCGCGCTCGACACGCCCGTCCCGTACTCTCCACCGCTCGAAGCGTTCTATCTGCCGGGCGAAGATCGAATCGAGCGCGCCGCGCGGCTGCTGCTCGCGTATTGACGTCATGTCCGGGCTGATGGCGGTGATCTTCGACTTTGACGGCGTCATCCTTGACAGCGAGACGACGGAGTTCGAAGCGCACCGCCTCATTTACGAGCAGTGCGGCGTCGCGCTCACGCCCGACGAATGGTGCGATCAGATCGGCACCTGGGTCGACGGTCACGCGGGACGTTGGTGCAAACGGCTGAGCGAGCTCTCGGATCGCGCACCCGATCTGAAAACCTTCGAAGCGGAGAAGCATCGGCTGTGTCAGGCGCTGGTCTCGTACGAGCCGATGCGCGGCATCCGGACGCTCGTCGACGCCCTGGCCGATGCGGCCGTCCCGACGGCGATCGCATCGACCTCGCCGGCGCGCTGGGTCGTCGCGGCCGTCGAACGCGCGGGCCTCCGGGACCGCTTCCCGACGATCGTCACGGCCGACGATGTGACGCGCAGGAAGCCGGCGCCCGACGTGTATCTCGAGGCCGCGCGACGGCTCGGCGTCGCCCCCGCACAGTCCATCGCCATCGAAGACTCGGGTCCCGGAATCGCGTCGGCGCGCGCCGCGGGAATGAAGACGATCGCGATTCCGCACTGGCTCACGGAGCGCCACGATCTGTCGGCTGCCGACCTGCGGGTCGCGCATGCGGGCGACTTGACCATAGGCATTCTGCAGGCGCTCGTGAACGACTGATAGAATAATCGCGAGTCATGACCACGGGTAACCCTGGACAAAACACCTCTGGCGCCGCGACGCCCCCGGTCGATTTTATTCGGGCGATCGTGGCCGACGACCTCGCGACGGGAAAACACAACGGCCGCGTCGCCACGCGGTTTCCGCCCGAGCCCAACGGCTACCTGCACATCGGGCACGCCAAGTCGATCTGTCTGAACTTCGGCATCGCGGAGGAGACCGGCGGGGTGTGCAACCTTCGGTTCGACGACACGAATCCGACCAAGGAAGATGTCGAGTACGTCGACGCCATCAAGGAAGACGTCGAGTGGCTCGGGTTCTCCTGGGACGCGCTGCTGTACGCGTCGGATTACTTCGAGGCGCTCTATCAGTTTGCGGTCGAGCTCATCAAGAGCGGCAAGGCCTACGTCGACAGCCTCAAGGCCGACGAGATTCGCGAGTATCGCGGGACGCTCACCGAGCCGGGGCGCGACAGCCCGTATCGCGATCGACGCGTCGAGGAAAACCTCGATCTGTTCGCGCGCATGCGAGCCGGCGAGTTCGAGGACGGCGCGCACGTACTCAGGGCGAAAATCGACATGGCGTCGCCAAACCTGAACATGCGGGATCCAACGCTCTACCGGATTCGCCACGCGACGCACCATCGCACCGGCGACGCATGGTGCATCTATCCCATGTACGACTTCGCGCATCCGCTTTCCGATGCGCTCGAGCGGATCACCCATTCGATCTGCACGCTGGAGTTCGAGGATCACCGCCCGCTCTACGATTGGCTCGTCGAGAGCTTGATCGAGTGCGATCGACCGCGGCAGATCGAGTTTGCGCGGTTGAACCTGAGCTACACCGTGATGAGCAAGCGGAAGTTGCTGCAGCTGGTGCAGCAGGGGCATGTGTCGGGCTGGGACGATCCACGCCTGCCGACCATCACCGGCCTGCGCCGTCGAGGGTACACGCCTGAATCGATCCGCGACTTCTGCGCGCGCATCGGCGTGACGAAGAAGGAGAACGTCATCGACGTCGCGCAGCTCGAGCACAGCATCCGTGAAGACCTCAATCGCCGCGCGCCGCGGGTGATGGTCGTGCTGCGGCCGCTGAAAGTGGTCGTCACCAACTATCCGGAAGGACAGGTCGAAGAGCTCGAGGTGATCAACAACCCGGAAGATCCGTCGGCGGGCACGCGTAAGGTGCCATTCTCGCGAGAGCTGTTCATCGAGCGCGAGGATTTCCGTGAGGATCCACCCAAGAAGTTCTTCCGGCTCTCCCCGGGAAAGGAAGTTCGCCTGCGGTGCGCGTATTTCATCACGTGCACCGACGTCGTCAAGGATGCACGCGGAGAGATCATCGAGCTGCGCTGCAGTTACGATCCGGCGACACGCGGCGGCGATGCGCCCGACGGCCGGCGCGTGAAGTCGACGCTCCATTGGGTGTCGGCGGCCCATGCAGCGAGCACCGAGGTCCGGCTCTACGATCGACTCTTTTCCGTGAAGGATCCGGAAAATGCGCCTGAAGGGAAGACGTTTCTCGACAACCTGAATCCCGATTCGCTCGAGGTCCTTCGCGACTGCCGTGCGGAACCTGGCCTAGAGGCGGCTTCGGCGGCGGCGAGGTTTCAGTTCGAGCGCATCGGTTATTTCTGCGTGGACCCCGACTCGCGGCCCGACGCGCTCGTGTTCAACCGCACCGTCTCGCTTCGCGACACCTGGGCGAAAATCGAGCAGAGGCAGCAGACGCCCTGACGAGCTGAGGAACGTGGAATATCACATCACGCAATACGATCTCGAGCAAGGCGCGCTCGAGATTCAGTACATCGAAGAATTCTTCGGCGAGTTCCCGCGAAAGAAGACAGCAGAGGAAATCGTGCGCCGCCTGACCGGCCGTGCGCATCTCATTCTGCTGGCCAATGCCCCCCTGCCTGACGATCCGGGCACGGTCGTGCCGGTGTCGTTCAAAGTCGCGCACGAGATCCGCCCGCCGGAAAGAGAGCCCAAGCTCGTCGATCTCGTCGACCGGCTGCGCGGCGATGTGCAGTTCGACGGCCGGAAGGTGCTCTACACCTGGATTGGCGGGACCCGCCGCGACTGGCGGGCCCAGGGGCACTTTCGCGCGCTCACCGAGCAGCAGGAGCTCTGGGCGATCGGACAAGGCTTCGACGAGATCGTCGTCAAGACCAAGAACAAGTTCTACGAGATGCGCGGCACGCTCGATCACCTGCGTTTCGAGGTGGTGAAGTACGAGCGCCGTGCCGGCGACAACGCCGAATCGAAGGTGTACCTGAGCAAGAAGCTGCTCCCCGACGTCGTCGAGAAGCACCGCAGCGCGAAAACCGTCGTCCAGATACCGGTCTGACGAGCAGCGTACGCCTGTGAGGAAACGGTTAATCGCCGAGAACGCCGAGACCGCGGAGAAGCAAACGCGAAGAACTCTCGGCGTGCTCCGCGCGCTCTGCGGTAAAACGGGCATTTTGATTCATAGAGACTCGAACACCCCGGTCTCGCGGTTCTTCCGCACACGATCCCAGCGAAACGAGCGGCCGTTCATCGAGATGTAGACACCCGCCGGCAGCACCTGCACGAACGACAACGCGCTTCCGAGGTTGAACAGACCATCCGAGCTGCCGAACGCGTACGGGACCATCGCGCCGGTGAGAACGATGGTCTTGCCGCCGCTCGCCGGGAACGCCGCCGCCAGCGCGTGCGCTGTCTCGACCATCGTGTCGGTGCCGTGCGTGATGAGGATGCGCGTCTCCGCCTCCTGCCGGCACCGATCGACGATGAGCGCGCGATCCGCGTCGGTCATCTCGAGGCTGTCGATCATCATCAGCGTTCGAATCGACACGTCGAGCCGGCAGCGTCCGAGCCGAAGCATTTCGGGAAGGTGCGTGTCCTTGAAGGCCAAGGCTCCGGTGAGCTCGTGGTACTCCTTGTCGAACGTGCCGCCGGTCACGAAGATGCGGATGGGCAAGGGTCAGGGTGTCGCCTTCGCCGCCGACAGGTACAAAGCATTGAACAGCATGGGGAACGTCGCATGGGTCTGCGCGCGGTGTTGCGGCCTGAGGCCGAAAAGCACGACGCGACCCGGGCTCATGTCGACGGCCACCACCGCCGCGCGGCCGGCCATCAGCTCCTCGCCTTTGAGCAGGCCCGACGCGAGCACGTCGTTGCTCGCGTAGCTGGCGACGACCTCCGTCCGATGCGTCGCGGGCCCCTCGGGTAGGCTGAAGAATGGGCTGTTGACGTAGAAGCCAAACGTCTCGGGAGCCATGCCGTAGCCGAGCGGATCCGTCGTGTCGACCTGAATACGCAGAATCGCGCCTGGCGCAAAATGCTGGTCGCGCGACAACATCCCCTTGCCGTTCCGTACTGGAACCGCCAGCCGCTCGATTGCGAGATCGCAGGCGCTCCCCATGAAGATGAGCGTGCCGCCGTCTGCGACGAACTGCCTCAGGTTGGCGACGCCGGCCTCGCCGATGCCGCCGCGGTACTCGGGACGGATCGTGGTGGACTCGTTGCCGTCGACGATCTCGCGCGGACTCTGGTCGGCGAGGATAATCGCGTCGAACTTCTGGCGCAGAGCGCCGGCGCGGATCTCCGCGTTGTGGATCGGACTCGACCCGAACTCGTACTGCTCGAGCACCCACCTGGTCCACCCCTCGTCCATGTTGCCGCCAGTCCACGGTTGATACGTGGCGATGCGCGGTGCGTGAAACGCGGTGGACCGTGGGTTGGGCGCGGCTCGGGCGTCCAACGCCACCGCCGACAGGCTGAATTCGGTCGCGATCGCCTGCATCCGGCTCTTCGATACGCCGCTGACGTTTATCACGGCTCGCGGGGCCCCACCCCCGCTCGCTCGCGCTGCGCTGCTCGAAGACTCGCTGCTCGCGCGGGCCGCAGGCGCTTCTGAGGCTCGTGGGGCCCCACCTCTTTCAGGGCGCCGGGGCCCCACCCCCGGCGCGTCTGGCTCAAGGCTGCCACTCGCTCGCGCTCCGCTACTCGAAGACTCGCTGCTCGCGCGGGCCGCAGGCGCTTCCGAGGCTCGCGGGGCCCCACCTCTTTCAGGGCGCCGGGGCCCCACCCCCGGCGCGTCTGGCTCAGGGCTGCCACTCGCTCGCGCTCCGCTGCTCGAAGACTCGCTGCTCGCGCGCGGCGCAGGCATTTGGGCGTCGAGGCCGAACGATACGTGAGCGCCATCTTTCAGCAGCCGGTTGATCGCGATCGCCGTGTCGGCGCCGTTGTAGGCAAACGAGAACGATGATCCGTTACCAATCACACCACCCGGAAGCTTCGGCAGGCTGGTAACGCGCGTCATCTTCAACGTGTCGGGCAGCGGGTTGTTCACGAACGTCGTCGTGACGCCGAGCTGCATGCCGAGCGACCACGCGGTCACGTCGAAGGGCGACGCAGGCGACGAGTTCGGGCCGCGCCGCATTTCGGGGTACGTCTGCTTCTCGAGCAGGTCCTTCGCGTAACGCCCGAAGACCTGCGCCATCGGAATGATGAACGTGCCGGCGGGGTATTTACTACCATCGGCTTCGAAGGACACGTCGGCCCGGTACACGACGACGCCGCCAACCCGCATGCGATCCACCAGATGCACTGCTTCGCGCGTGTCATGCTGCCCCTCGACTGGCACCAGAATGGCTGACGGACTGGCCTGCTTGCCGTTCTCAATCGTGAGACGGTTCACCTCGTAAATCTGCCGCATGATCGCTTCCCGGCGATCGGCGGCCGTCTCCAGAAGCGCCATCGTCGCGATGAGCTCGTAGTCGACGATGTCGCTGAGCGTCCAATGGCCGCCCAGCCAGGGGCGCGGATAGTTGGTACGCGGGTTGATGTCGGTTGGGGGCGGGATCGACGCGCTCGAGCCTTCGACCACGCGCTGGGACGATCCGCCGCCTGAAGTGTCAGGGCGAACAGGCCCCGCCCTCTGCTGGTCGATTGGCGCCGCGACGCGCGCGCTGGCAACCTCGGTGAGCAGGCCGATCTGGTTGTGCCACCAGCCGCTCCAGGCCATCGCGCCCTCCCAGAAGTTCGTGTAGATGGAGTTGTAGATGATGCCTTCCTTACCTTCCGCCTCGAGTGCCGCCGCCTGCGATTGTCCGAGAATCGCGTTCCAGCGATAAATCAGCGGATGGACGTTGGGATTGATCGGATCAGCGGCGGGCATCACGAAGATGCGGGCGCCATCGTTGCCCATCTGATGCTCGTCGAGCCACACCGCAGGGAACCAGTCGTGCCACAGCAGTAGTGCCATGTACTGACTTTCCTTCTGGGTGAACATGTACATGTCGCGGTTGTTGTCGTGGCCCGCGTACGGATGATAGAGGTACGGGAGGGGACTGGTTTCATACGGCGTGCCGAGGTTCTTGTTGAACCAATCGGTCACCATGATCTGCCCGTCGGGGTTGAGGCTCGGGACGAGCAGAAAGATCACGTTGTCGAGAATTTTCTTTACGGCCGGCGAATCGTCGGTTGCGAGGCGATGCACGAGCTCGAGCGACATCTGCGAGGCGCCGACTTCGTTCGCGTGAATGCTGCATGTGACCAGCAACACGAGCTTCCCTTGCCTGAAGATTGCGTCGCGTTCGCCTTCCGACGGCGCGCCGTCCTGGAAGTACAGCTTGCGCTCCATCTGCTTGTAGCGGTCGAGATTCGCGAGCGTGTCGGGCGCGCTGATTTCGAGGACGATGAACGGGTTGCCGCCGCTCGTCTTGCCGATCTCGCGATAGCGGACGCGCTCGGATCGGGCCGCCGCCAGCTTCATGTAGTCCACGATGGTGTCCCACCTGGCGAGCCTGTTGTCGGCGCCGACTCGGAAGCCCAGCACTTGCT
>QHWL01000001.1:11439-11878 GCA_003222555.1 Acidobacteriota bacterium
ACAAGTGACACAATGGTGCGACAGCGTGGCATGGCTGGTAGAATAGGCCAGTCTTCCCACTCTTCACAACCATGCACGAGATGCTGCGCGCGCTGACGCGTATGGATGCGGTTCAGGCGCCGATTGTGGCTGTCGTCGGCGACATGATCCGCCAGGTACCGGGCACGATTTCGCTCGGGCAGGGGGTTGTTCATTACGGCCCGCCGCAAGCGGCCATCGACGCCGCGCGCGCGGCGCTCACCGACCCCCGAACGCACCAATATCAGGGGGGCGAGGGGCTGCCGGCGCTCATCGAGCGCCTCGCGTCGAAGCTTCGCGACGAAAACGGCATCGACGTCACGCGCGGCCGCCGCATCACGGTGACGGCCGGCGCCAACATGGCGTTCATCCACGCCGTCCTCGCCGTCACGGAGCCGGGCGATGAAGTCATTCTGCCGGT
>QHWL01000001.1:12029-12633 GCA_003222555.1 Acidobacteriota bacterium
TTCGCCGAACAACCCGAGCGGGGCGGTGTTTTCAGAGACGGCGCTGCGCGAGGTGAACGCGGTCTGCCGTGATGGCGGCTTGTATCACGTCACCGACGAGGCCTACGAGTACTTCACGTACGGATCGGCGCGGCACGTCTCGGTCGGTTCGTTCACCGATTCGTCCAAGCACACGATCTCGATGTACTCGTTGTCGAAGGCGTACGGCTTCGCCGGCTGGCGCATCGGCTACGTCGTGTATCCGGAGCATCTTGCTTCGGGGATGATGAAAAGTCAGGACACCATCCTGATCTGTCCGCCGGTGATTTCCCAGATGGCGGCCGTGGCCGCGCTCGATGTCGGCCGCGCGTACTGCGAGCCGTACATCCGAGAGCTGGCGGAGATTCGTCAGATTGTGCTCGGCGCTCTTGGCAAGCTGGCGCCGCTCGCCGAGGTGCCGCCGGCCGACGGGGCGTTCTACTGTCTGCTGAAGGTCAACGTCCCCGACCTGCTCATTCGGGGGGAAGGAGCCCCATCGGTGGCCATGGTTCTGGCCGAGCGGCTCATTCGCGAGCACAAGGTCGCCGTCATGCCCGGCCCCGCCTTCGGCATGACCGATGGCTGC
>QHWL01000001.1:12645-26311 GCA_003222555.1 Acidobacteriota bacterium
CGCGTCGCGTACGGCGCGCTGCAGAAGGAAACCGTCGCGGAGGGGATCGGGCGACTGGTGAAGGGCCTTCGCGCGATCCTCGGGTGACTAAAAGGCCACGATCCTCTGCGAGCTCTGCGGCCTCTGCGTTGCATGTCGCGTCACTTTCAAACATCGAGCTCTTCGGCCTCGTCGGCGCGCTCCATGATGAAGCGAAACCGCGCGGAGGCGTCTTTCCCCATCAGCTCGTTCATCACGCGGTCCGTGACGATTTGATCGGTCACCTCGACGCGAAGGAGCCTCCGCGTGCGCGGGTTCAACGTCGTTTCCCACAGCACCTTCGGCATCATTTCGCCGAGACCCTTGAACCGCGTAATCTCCGGCGTCGCGCGGCCGTTGCCCTGCTTCGCGTGCTGCTTCAGAACGGCGTCCCGCTGCGCATCGTCGAGCGCCCAAAAAGTGTCGTTGCCGACGTCGACCCGGTACAGCGGCGGCTGCGCGAGATACACCTTGCCGCTGGACATCAGCTGCGGGAGGTGCCGATAGATGAAGGTGAGCAGCAGCGTGGCGATGTGGTTGCCGTCCGAGTCGGCGTCGGCGAGGATGATGACCTTGCCGTAGCGAAGCCTGCTCAGGTCGAAGTTGTTTCCCAGCCCGCAGCCGAGGGCCGTGACCAGATCGGCGAGCTCCTTGTTTTCGAGCACCTTCGCCAGCGAGGCGCTCTCAGTATTCAGCACCTTTCCCCGCAGCGGCAGAATCGCCTGACTTGCCCGGTCGCGCCCTTGCTTGGCCGACCCGCCGGCCGAATCGCCTTCGACGATGAAGAGCTCGCTGCCGTCGCTCGTGGAGTTCGTGCAGTCGCTCAGTTTGCCGGGAAGATTCAGGCGCGAGGAGGTTGCGCTCTTGCGCGACACTTCGGCCTGCGCCGCGCGGCTCGCCTCGCGCGCCCGCGCCGCGAGGATGATGCGCGCGACGATCGCCTCGGCGATGGAGATGTTGTGATTCAGCCAGTGCTCGAGCGCCGGACGAACGACGCCGTCGACGCCCGACACGAGCTCGGGATTATTGAGCCGATCCTTGGTCTGCCCCTGGAACTGCGGTTCCTGAATGAACAGGCTCACGACTCCGGTCAGGCCTTCTCGGATGTCCTCGGCGGCAATCGTCACGCCCTTGGGAGAGAGATTGTGCGTGTCGATGAAGTTCCGCACGGCCTTGCCGATGCCGGCCCGCAGGCCGCTTTCGTGAGTGCCGCCAGACGCGGTCGGAATGCCGTTGACGTACGAGCGCACGTGCTCATCGGTCGCCTCCGTCCATTGCAGCACGAGATCGAGCCGCAATCCCTCTTCCTTGTTGAGCATGAACGGCGTGTCGTGCACCGGCTTGGCGCCCCGTTCGGCGACGATCTTCTTCAAGTAATCGACGAGGCCTTCGACGTGTTGAAAAACGAACTTCTCCTTGGACGACTCGTCCTCGAAGGCGACTTTCAAGCCCTTGTTCAAATAGCTGGCGACCTCGAGCCGGGCTTTGATGACTTCCGGGTCGAATTCGATGTTGGGAAAAATGGCGGCATCGGGATGGAAGTAGACCGTGGTGCCGCTGCCGCGAGAGGCGCCAATCTTCTTCAACGCTCCGACCGGCTTGCCCTGCTTGAAGCGCATTTCCCACTGCGCCCCGTCGCGTTTGACGGTGGCGATGAGCTCCTTCGACAGGGCGTTGACGACGCTGGCGCCGACGCCGTGCAGGCCGCCGGCCGTTTTGTAGCTGCCGTGCTCGAACTTGCCGCCGGCATGGAGCACCGTGAAGATCACTTCGAGGGCGCTCTTCTTCGTCGTGGAATGCTTGTCGACCGGAATCCCGCGCCCATCGTCCGCGATCGTGATCGACGCTCCATCGCCATGAAGCGTCACCCAGATATTCGCGGCGAAGCCATTCATCGCCTCGTCGACGGCGTTGTCGAGGATTTCCCACACGAGGTGGTGCAATCCGGTCGAGCCGACGCCACCGATGTACATGCCGGGGCGTTTGCGGACCGGATCGAGCCCTTCAAGAACGGTGATGTCTTTGGCGGTGTAGTTCGCGGATGTCATACGGCTCTACGGTTCCGTGACCTCCGTGGTCGCGCTATTGTCAGCTGTCGGCATCGCCCTTGGCGTCTGTCGCGGACGCCTTTTGCGATCGCGTGACGCGGCGCATGGCCGGCGGCTTGCGCGGCCCTGAGACAGTTGAGGGCCTAGCCGCGGCCTTGCGGGGCCCTGAACCTGTCGAAGGGCGCGCGCCAGGCGCCGTCGCCCGCGTGCGCGGCCGTTTCGGCTTGGCGCGCCCGAGCAGCTCAGCGGTCGTATCGATCGGAATCGGCTCGTTGGGCGTCGATTCCTCGTGCATGGTGTCGCGCGTCCCGGCCCCGTCGTCCTGGACGGCTTCGATCGAGTGGGATTGCGGCGCGTCGACGGGTGTGGGCATCGCGGAGCGCGGCAACGGGGCCCCCTGCGCGGCGGCCATGCCGGCGAGGAGCGCTGGCCCCTGGAAGACGCGGAGGCCGCCCCGACGGTCGCGTTCGAGGCGGACGAGCCCGTCGCGCTGACACGCGCGGAGCAAGTCCATCAACCCGGAGAATCCGTAGCGCCGCTCGTCGAACCCGGCGTCGGCGGCGCGCACAATCTGCTTGACGTTCCGGAGGTACATCGGCCAGCGCGCGTTGGTCGCGGCGCCGAGAATCCGTCCCACCAGCTTCACGCCCTCGGCGGGGGGCTCGGTGGCGTGGACAACTTCGGGGGCGGGCACGCCGCCTGAACCCGCTTCGGAGTGGGATCTGTCGTGTGCGGGCTTGATGGCCTGGGCCGCGGCTGTCGGTTCCGTCTCGTGGGTGCCTTCCTCAGCGGCGGCGCCGCCGGTCTTTGGGGCAGCTCCATTCGTTTCATGGAAGCCGTCGTTGAGCTCCACCATGACGCTGCGGCCGGCGTGCTTCAACTGCACGAGGCTGGCGTGCGCCAGCTTCTCCACGAAGTCGAGGAACGAGGACGCGCCGTAGTTGCGCTCCGAGAACGTCGAGTCGAGCTGCAGCAGCGTGCTCTTGAGTAAACCGGTCTGCGGCGACACCTCGCGGTCTGCGAGGATCTTCAGGGCGCGCCGCACGATCGGGAACGCCTGTGCGATCGGCGACGAAGCGGCGGCCGCCACCGTGTGACCACCCTTCACGGAAGACTTGCGCACGCCGGCGAGGTTCTCGTAGGCAATGAACTCGTGGCAGTTGCGCTGCAGGATCCCGCTCGTAAACGCGCGGCCGCCAACGACGAACACCTTCTTGTCGTACTGCTTGAGCTTCTCGACGAGCGAGAGGAAGTCGCTGTCACCGCCGACGATCACGTACGCGTTGATGTGCGGGTGCGTAAACGCCATCTCGAGCGCGTCGAGCGCGAGATTGATGTCCGCGCCATTCTTGTCGCCTCCCGGCGTGAGGTTGCGCTGCACGAGGCGGATCGCGTGCTGGGTCAGGGCGCGGCTGTACTCGCTGGCGCGCGTCCAGTCCGCATACGCGATCTTGGTGACGACCTCGCCGCGCTCTTTGATGGCGTCGAGGACGGCGCCGACGTCGAGTTGCTGATTGAGGGTGGTTCTGACCCCGATCTCGATGTTGTCGAAGTCGATGAAGACGGCGATGTTGAGACGGTCTTGATGCGCCAAACTGAGTCCTTACTGGCTGACGCCGCGCGGGCGTCGCTGCGACGATGTAGCTTCTATTGTCGCACGGCACGCCACGAGAGGCCCAAATACGTCAGCTCTGCTGAAATGGCGGCGGCGCATCGGGTGCAGCCCAGAGAATCCGCGTGAACTGCCCGCGCTGCAGCAGCTCGCGGCCCTTCCCTCCGCGCCCGGTCACCTCGTATTTTGCGGTGCTGATCGTCTGCTCCGCCCCGCGGGTCGTCTCGACAGTGAGCAGATCGCGATCGCCGGTCGAGGCGATGAACCCGAGGACGCGGTCGTCAGCCGACAGCTTGATCAGAATGACCCCCTTACCGGGCCCCGACAGGTAGTTCACCTCGCCGGCCCGACAGAGAAGGCCGCGTCCTTGCGCGGTCGCAACGATCAGCACTTCCTCCCCCGTGACCTTCGCGACGCCGACCACTTCGGCGTCTTTTGCTGGACGCGCGTAGCGCCGGCCGGTGCGCGTGCTCGGCTCGACCAGCGGTTCGAGGCCGAAGCGCAGGCTGAACCCGTCGCTCGACACGGCGACAGCGTGGACGAGGGGAGGTAGCGGAACGGGATCGGGAGTCGTTTTCACTTTCCGCGATCTTGTGGTGGCACTTTTTGCAAACGACTCCCGACCCCGGATGTCGCCGATCGCGCGCGGATCGAGGCTGAGCGCCGCGACGACCTTCTCGCCGTCCTTCAGCTTGAAAAATCGCTGAATCGGCTCGCCGTACCCGGTCGAGGCCGGCACATCGATGATGCGGCTCGTGTAGGCCACGCCGAAGTTCGTGAAAAAGACGCAGGTCGCCCGCGTGCTGCCCGGCAGCACCGCCAGCACGGAATCGCCTTCTCGCAACCGCGTCGACGCGATGTCCTTCACCTCCTTCTGCCGCTTCACCCAGCCGTCGCGCGACACGATGACGACGTTGTCTTCGTCGACGATGAAGTCGTCGGCGGAGTACTCGGGTTCGCTGGTGTCGCTCTCGATCGCCGTGCGGCGCTTGTCGCGTTTCGGATCGCCGTGGATGTGATGAATCTCCTCGAGCTCGCTCCTGACCATCTTCCAGCGGCTGTCTTCGTCCTTGAGAAGGGCGCCGATCTGCCGCGCGCGCTTGCGCTTCTCTTCGAGCTCGCTGCGAATGATCAGGATCTCGAGGCGCGCGAGACGGTAGATCTTCAATTCGAGGATCGCGTCGCTTTGATCGGCGTCGAGCGAGAAGCGCTTCATGATCTTCTCGGCGGCATCGGCCTTGCCGTCCGACTTGCGGATGGTCTTGATGATCTCGTCGAGCGCGTCGAAAACGGTTTCGAAGCCGTCCAGGATGTGGATGCGCTTCTTGAGCGCGGCGAGCTCGTGCTCCAGCCGTCGGGTGACGACCTCGAGGCGGAAGTGCAGGAAGTGCCAGAGGATCGATTTCAGATCCAGCCGCTCGGGCCGGCCGAGCTCGGGATTCTCGGTGGGGATGAGGCAGGTGAGGTTGACGGCGAAGTTGATCTGCAGCGGAGTGTGCTTGAAGAGGTACGACATGATCATCTTTTCGTCGGCGTCCTTCTTCATTTCGAGCGCGATCCGCACATCCTCGGTCGACAGGTCCTTCACGTCGACCAGCTGCGGGAGCTTCCGGCTGATGACGATGTCGGCGATCCGCTCGACCAGCTGCGCCTTGTTCACCGTGTACGGCACGCTGTCGACGTAGATCGTTTTCGTCGAGCGCGTCTCGGGCCCGAGGTCCCACGTGCCGCGAAGCCGGACCGAGCCCGAGCCCGTCTTGTAGATGCTCTTGAGCTCGTCGGGTGAGTTCAGGATCTGTCCGCCAGTGGGGAAGTCGGGGCCTTTGACCCAGCGGCACAGCTGCGCGCTGCTCAAATCTTCGTTGTCGAGTAGCTTGATGAGCGCCGTGCAGATCTCGGCGAGATTGTGCGGCGGGATGTTGGTCGCCATGCCGACGGCGATCCCGGTGGCGCCGTTGACCAGAAGGTTGGGAATCCGCGCCGGCAGCACGACCGGTTCGGTCTTGGTCCCGTCGTAGTTGGGACGGAAGGGCACCGTGGTCCGCTCGATCTCGCTCAGCATCTCGTCGGCAATCCGGGCCAGGCGGCACTCCGTGTACCGCATCGCCGCGGCACTGTCGCCGTCGAGCGACCCGAAGTTGCCCGATCCGTCGACCAGGGGGTACCTCAACGAGAAGGACTGCGCCATGCGCACGAGCGTCTCGTAGAGGGCGGCGTCGCCGTGCGGGTGAAAGCTGCCCATGACGTCGCCGACGACCTTGGCGCACTTTCTGTGCTTGACGTCGGCCGTCAGGTTCTGCTGCCACATCGTGTACAGGATGCGGCGCTGCACGGGCTTCAACCCGTCGCGCACGTCGGGCAGCGCGCGAGCCGTGATGACCGAGAGCGCGTAATTGAGGTAGCGCGACTGCGCCGCCTCGTGGAGCGCGACGGGTTCGGTCGTTCCCGCCCCCCCCGAGAGCAGGGAAGATCGGATTGCGGCGTCGCGTCCCGCGGGGGACGGCTCGTGCTCGTTGTCGATCGCGTCAAACAGCGACCGCTCGCCGCGCTTGCGTTTGGCCATCAATCGTGTGGACCCCTGATTCTCGCACCACCGAGGCACGTTTGCGAAATGAGCCGACCGAAAAAAGTGATCGAAAAGGCGCCGTACTCCTTGCGGGCGGCGCGGCCGTGCCCCCTCACTGCCGGCCCGCAGCTCTAAAGCAACATATGTGTAGGTTTATGCGCAGAGATCCACAGCAATGTCTGTTCAAGCGAGGATGGGCAAACCGATCGAGCGATCCTTTGCGCGGCCCGCCTCCCGGCCGTCGTGGCCGCCGCCCTTCCTCGCTTATGAATGCCGAAATCGACAAAAATGTCTCGTCACCTAATCTTTCCGACGCCAATGTCCCCATCGACAAGGCCGTCCCCTTCGTCTTTTCGACATATTTCCAGGGGAAACTGCGTCTTTTTGCAGATCGGCTGGCGGCCGGATCGGCGTCTGTCTTGCACAACACCTACAACCCTGGGCGCCGGCCGCGATCTCCGGCCGTAACGCGCCTGGTGCCCGGCCGCGTCGTCAACGCAACCCGACGGCGATCGCGCCGGCCAGACACGCGACCCCGAAGCGGGGGCGTCTTTGTGATCCCGTTGATCGCGGCTACAATGTCCGCCCTGTGAGAAGGACGTCGTGTAGGATTTCGCCCGGTACGCAGCGGTCTTAAGAGTTCCCATCGATCCCGGACGAGCCACGAATCTGAACGCCGCTTTGTGGCGGCGTCTGCACAACCGTGCTGGCGGGGACGTAAAGCGGTCACTGTGAAAGGGGAAGCGAGATGAAGATGAAAGCGAACGATGTCGTGCAACTCATCAAGGAGAAGAAGGTCAAAGCTGTGGATGTACGTTTCGTCGACCTGCCGGGGCTTTGGCAGCACTTCACGGTCTCCGCCAGAGAGTTTTCCGCGGACGCCTTCGAAGAAGGGCTCGGCTTCGACGGATCCAGCATCCGTGGCTTCCAGGCCATTCAGGAAAGCGACATGCTCTTGATGCCGGATCCCGCCACGGCCTTTTTGGATCCGTTTGCGACGGTGCCGACGGTCGTGCTCATCTGTACGGTCAAGGATCCCGTGACGGGCCTGGCCTATTCGCGCGATCCGCGGTACGTCGCGATCAAAGCCGAGAACTACTTGAAGTCAACCGGGATCGCCGACACCGCGTATTTCGGGCCCGAGCCGGAGTTCTTCATCCTCGACGACGTTCGCTTCGGTCAGTCGTACAACCACGGTTTCTATTACATCGACAGCAGTGAGGGCTTCTGGAACTCGGGCCGCGAGGAGCGGCCGGCTGCGTCTGCCCCATCGCAGAACCCTGGCTACAAGATGCGCTACAAGGAAGGGTACTTTCCGGTGCCGCCGATGGACAGCATCCAGGACATCCGGACCGAGATGATGCTGGCGCTCGAGGAGATCGGCATCGACGTGGAAGTGCACCACCACGAAGTGGCGACGGCCGGCCAGTGCGAAATCGACATGCGTTTCGATTCCCTGACCAGCATGGGAGACAAGCTCCTGAAGTTCAAGTACGTCATCAAGAACGTGGCCCGGCGGCACAACAAGACCGTGACGCTGATGCCCAAGCCCATCTTCCAGGACAATGGCTCCGGCATGCACGTGCATCAGAGTCTCTGGAAGGGGAAGAAGAACGTCTTCTTCGAGAAAGGCACGTACGCGGACCTCAGCAAGAACGCCGTCTATTACATCGGAGGCATTCTCAAACACGCGCCGGCGTTACTGGCGTTCTGCGCGCCGACGACCAACTCGTATCGACGGCTGGTGCCCGGCTACGAGGCACCGATCAACCTGGTGTACTCGCAGCGGAATCGCAGCGCAGCGGTGCGGATCCCGTTGTACTCACGTAGCGAGAAGTCCAAGCGTGTCGAGGTCCGGTTCCCGGACGCCGCAGCGAACGGGTACCTGGCGTTCAGCGCGATGCTGATGGCCGGCCTGGACGGCATCCAGAAGAAGATCACGCCGCCCGCGCCGATGGACAAGGACCTCTACGATCTGCCGGCCGAGGATCTCGCCAAGGTCGCCAAGGCGCCCGGCAGCCTCAATGAGGTGCTGGACGCGCTCGAGAACGACCACGAGTTCCTGCTCAAGGGCGACGTGTTCACCCCCGACCTCATCGAAATGTGGCTCGACTACAAGCGAACCAAGGAAGTGGATGCCATCCGGCTCCGCCCGCATCCGTGGGAGTTCGCGCTGTACTTTGATATCTAGTGCGCCGTGCGTCCCGCCCGCACACGCGCTCGCGCCCAAAGCGCTACCACAGAGGTCACGGGGCGAAGTAAACGGAGGTCACGGCAACAACCAATCTTTGAGCCGTGTCCTCCGTCCGTCTGGCCGTGTCCTCCGTGGTAGAGCCTTTTTGAATTACTTTGACGATTCCGGGCTCCAGCCGAGCAGCGTGAGGAATTCGGCGAGCACCATGGCTGTGGCGCCCCAAATCTCTTCGCCGCCCGCGTGAAACGCGGGAACGATCATCGTGCGCCCATCCCGCTGGCGCTCAATGGACACCAGCCGCTCGGGAGCAAGGAGCTCATCGAGGTCCACTTCGAGGATTCGCGCGACCTCGCCGTCGGAGGGCGTGAGGGCCGCCCGCCCTCCCGAGACGGCGACGATCGGATGCAGGCGGAAGCCGCTCACCGGAATGTCGAGCGGCGTCAGCGCGCCGAGAACGTGCACGTGGTCGAGCGGCAGACCGATCTCTTCGTGTGCCTCGCGCAAGGCCGCTTGCTCGATCGTTTCGCCCGGCTCGATGCCGCCGCCCGGCAGCGACACCTGACCGCTGTGCCGCCCTAGAGTGCCGGCGCGAACCGTGAGGACGATGTGCGCCCGATCGACGATTGGAAACAGGAGAAGCAGGCCGGCTGCGTGGCGGATGCGTTGCGGGTTGAAGCCAGGCGGCCACCCCCGTGGCTCAGGCGGTGCGAACATGCGCTGGGCGCTGATGCCCGGGAGATCTGCGCGGAGGGCGGATTCAAGACGCGCGACGAGCGCAGCGAAATCAGACAGTGCATTTCCTCTTCAGCGAACCAGCGTCATCGGCGGGCAGCTGCCGAGAGGCGCTGGATACGACGTTAGGGTGATCGCGCGTACGACTTCGCCGGCGATGAAGGCGTAACCGGAGTCGTTCGGATGAAACCCGTCGGAGAAATAGTTGGAGGGCAGGTACGACCTCGAGTCGCACAGGAGATCGACAACCGCGACACCCTGTGACGTGAGCGGATTGACGACGGTGGTCGCCATCGCCACTGCCGCTCGCTGGGCTGCCTGCCGTTGCGGCAGGCTCGCGGCGGCCAGGTAGGGCAGTCCGGCGAGATTCGGCAGGTTCAGGACGACGATTCGGGTGGCCGCCTGCGCCCTGATGCCGGTGAGGAGCGTGGCGTAATCCACGCCGAACGCCTTGACCTGTTGGTCGATGTAGCCGGCCTGGTCGTTCGCGCCCGCGCCGCCACCGAGCGCCGCGGTGATCGTGTTGACTTCGTTGCCGCCGGCGAAAATCGTCACGACGGTGGTGTCTTTTGGCACAAACCGCATTTCTTGGTCGATGTAGTTTCCCAACACCGGGGCGTTGGGCCGGTACTGCGCCGAAAGCGCCTGAAAATCCGGGCCGATGACCGCCGTAAAAATGCCGAGGTTTGTCAGCTTTACGGTGAACCCGCTCGCTCGAAGCTGGCGAGCCGCGACCTGCACATAACCTGTCCCGTTGGGACAGTCCACAAACGGCAGACATTCGATTGAGCCACCATGGCCGGTGGCATCGCTTGCGCCGATTGCTGTGTACACAATGGTCGCACCCGGCGCCGGAGGGCCAGTTGGCCCCATGGGGCTTTTGTCGTCACCGAGTCCCAACCTGTCACAGGCCACTGACGCAGTCAGGCACAATGTGACCGCGCCGATCCATGAAATTGGAATGTGATGAGTCACGTAAAAGACCTGCAACGAAAGTATCGCACCAGTCGTAATGCCCTTATTAGAATGGCATGGATCGGGAAAGAACACCTCATTGCAATTCCTCAACCAGCTGCGAATGATTGCGGCCACCACAGCGGCGGCGGTCGCGGGCGCGGTCAACATGGCGGCCGGGCGTGGCGGCGACCCTCGAATTTCACTCAAGGCGGGCGACCAGGCGCCCGATTTTTCGCTGCCGGGTTCCGACGGGAGTACTTATCGGCTCGGCGATTTCCGAGGGCGTCAGGCGGTCGTGCTCGCGTGGTTTCCCAAGGCCTTCACCCTCGGTTGAACGGCCGAGTGCAAATCGCTCGGGACGAGCGGTGCCGAGTTGCGGCGTTTCCGCGTTCGATACTTTGGAGCGAATGTCGACTCGCTCGAGACGAATACGCGCTTCGCACGATCGCTGGGAATTGAGTATCCGATTCTGAGCGACCCGGGAAAGCAGGTGGCGCGTGCGTACGGCGTATTGTCGGCGAGCGGATACGCGTCGCGGTGGACCTTTTATATCGGGGTCGATGGGCGCGTTCTCGAGGTCGACAAGCACGTCCGTGCTTCGACGCACGGTCGTGACATCGCCGCCAGGTTGACCGAGTTGGGCGTTTCCGGGACCTAGGACAGGGACGTTCGGGCGGGCGTTCACGCCGCTGTCACAAGCTGGCCGCGCGCACGCGGCGACCAGGCTGGAGCGAGCTCATGACATTGCTCGATCGATTCCGCACGCAGGCTGGCCAGAACCATCCCGACACCGCGGTCCGCCTCGCATACGTCGCCGAGCTGCCGCTCGAGGAGCGCGATCTCATCGGCGCCGTCGCGCGCAAGGACGAGGACGCGCGCGTGCGCCGCGCGGCGGTCGCCAAGCTGATGGATCCCTCCGCGCTTGCCGCGATCGCACTCGATGATGCCGACGAGCAGGTACGCGCGCAGGCGATCGCCATGCTCCGGGACATCGCGCTCGACGCGTTTGAGGGTGTGAGCGAAGCCGAGGCGCTCGCGGCGGTCGACGCGCTTCGCGACACCAAGACGCTGGCGCAGGTCGCCAAGACCTCGCTGCGCGAAGAGGTCGCGCGGCGGGCCCTGGCGCGGGTGGGTGACGTTCACGCGCTCGGATCGATCGCACGTCAGGCCGCGCACGAACCGATCCGGCGCACCGCGTTCGACGGGCTGCAGGATCGAGGCGAAATCCTCGGCGTCGCGATGAACGGCGAGTTCAAGGACACGGCGGTCGCGGCCGTGGAACGGCTGGCGGATCGCGCGGAGCTCGAGCAGGTGGCCGCGCGCGGCAATAACAAGAGCGCGGCCAAGCGCGCCCGCGGGCTGCTGCGCGAGATGGACGAGCGCGCGGCACAAGAAGCGGTCGCGGCGGCGCCGCGGGCTCCCGACCCCGCGGCGACCGCGCACGACGAGCCTGCGGAGGTCGCCTCGCAGCCCGAAGCGCTGGCTCGCCCGGTAGGCCCGGTAGGCATCGAGGAGCTGCGCGCGGTCGAGACCGCGCGGAAGGAGGCGGAAGCGGCCCGGCTCCGCGACGAGCAACGGGCGGAACGCGCGCGCGCCGCCGCCGCGGAGCAGGCGAGAGAAGAGGCCAGAGAGCAGGCCAGAACAGAAGCGAGAAGGGAGGCGGACAAAACCGCCGAGCGCCGCCGCATCCGCCTCGCGGAGCTGGCCGACGAAGCTGAATCTGCGGCAACCGACACCGATCTCGCGTCTGCCCGCCGCCGGATGGCGGTCGCGCGCCGTGAATGGACCGACCTGGCAATCGGCGGCGCGATCGATCCCGAAATCGCATCGCGGCTGGCCGGCGCCGAGTCGCGTCTGACGGCACGCGAGACCGAACTCCACGAAGCGGACGCGCGCGCGCGTCGCGAGGCCCTGAACCGGCTCCATCAACTCTTCGCGCGGGTCGAGCCGCAGCTGACCAACGCCGATCTGCCGCTCAAGAGTGCCGAGCGCGCGCTGCGCGACGTGCGAGCGGCGCTCTCCGACGTGGCGCCGCTCCCCTCCAAGCGCGACTACGAAGAAGCGACCCGTCGACTGAGGGCCGCGCTGGCCGCGCTCACCGCGAAAGTGCAGGAGTTGCGCGAGGTCGCCGGCTGGCAGCGCTGGGCGAACGTCGGGATCCAGGAACAGCTCTGCGAGAAAATGGAGGCGCTCCGAACGGCTGACGACGCCGACGAAACCGCGCGCCAGATTCGCGAATTGCAGCAGCAGTGGCGTCAAGCGGCCGACGTACCGCGCGCGCAAGGCGAAGCGCTGTGGAAACGGTTCAAGACGGCGCACGACGAAGTCTGGGCGCGGTGCGAAACGCATTTTGCGGCGCAGGCCCAGGTTCGCGCGGCGAATCTCGCCAGAAAGATCGCGTTCGTGGAGCGCGCTGAAGCGCTCGCCGATTCCACCAACTGGATTTCGACCGCCGAGGAAATCAAGCGGCTGCAGGCCGAGTGGAAAACCGTCGGTCCGGTGACGCGAGGACAGGAAAAGGCCGCCTGGGAGCGCTTCCGCGCGGCCTGCGATCGGTTCTTCACCCGCCGCCAGGAAGATCTGGCGAAACGCAAGATCATCTGGGCCGAGAACCTGGCAAAAAAAGAAGCGCTCTGCACGAGAGCCGAAGCGCTCGGGGAATCGACCGAGTGGGAGCTGGCGGCCGCGGAAATCAAGCGTCTGCAGTCGGAATGGCGGGCAATCGGCCCGGTGAAGAAGAGCCGGTCGGAAGCGCTCTGGCTACGATTCCGCGGCTCGTGCGATCGCTTTTTCACCCGCTACGCGCAGCGGCACGACATCGCGCGCGCCGAGCGAGTGGCGGCCCGCGAAGCCGTCTGCGCCGCGCTCGAGGCGCTCGCACCGGGGGCCCAGTCCGCCGAGCCACCGCCCGACGACCGAGCGCAAGAATCATCAGCGGCGAGCGGGGTCGACCCGCCTGCACTTAGCGCGGTCGAGCCGCCTGCGGATCTGCTCCAGAGCGTCCGAGCGCTTCGTCTGCGATGGCAGCAAGAGCTTGCCGCGCGCGGTGTCGATCGCGAACGCGCCCTCGCGCTCGACGAACGCTTCGCTGCCGCTTTCAATCGAGTAGTCGCAGGCTGGCCGGCGGTGTTCGATGGAACCGACCTCGATCCCGACGCGAACTGCAAACGCATGGAGGCTCTCGCTCAAAGGATGGAAGACCTTGCGGCGTCGCTCGGCGGCGCGGTCCCCGCCGCGGCGCTGTCGCCGACCACAAGACTCGCAGCGATGCTCAAAGAGGCGCTGGCCACCAACACGATCGGCGGGAAAGTCGATGAAGAGAGCCGCTGGCGCGCCGCGCAGGAAGACGTGCGGCAGGCACAGGCCAGCTGGTCGCGCATCGGCCCGGTTGCCGACGAGGCACGACGACGCGCGCTGATGGATCGCTTTCAGAGCGCGTGTCGGCGGATCGTAGACGGCGCCGCGGCAAAAGCGGGAGCGGCGGGAGCGGTTGGAAGGGCAGGTGGGGCAGGAAGGGCAGGTGGGGCAGGTGGGGCAGG
>QHWL01000002.1:0-271 GCA_003222555.1 Acidobacteriota bacterium
AGCCCCGCAATCGCCGTGTCGGGATTACGGTGAGGTAAGCGCATCTTGCCGAAAGCGCATGGCGCGCCGCGCCGCCGTCTGATTTTGCTGTGCGGCGTCGTTCCCGTGCTCGTCACAGCCGTGCTCGGGGTCTTCCGGCCGACGTTTCTCGCCCGCCTCGACGACTCGGTCTACGACTTGATGCTGCGATCGACTCGCACGAAAGGGCCTGGCCAGAACGTCGTCATTGTCGACGTGGACGATCGGAGCCTGTCGATGACAGGGCAGTGGC
>QHWL01000002.1:496-1149 GCA_003222555.1 Acidobacteriota bacterium
ACGGCACCGCGCGCGCAGAGAGCTTGCGTGTTGCATCCGGTCGGCATCGCGATCGTTCAGCCTCCCGATGAAACGAGATACGAGCCCCTCTTTCACGCGACGGGCGCTGTGTGCAGCCTGCCGGTGCTGGCCGAAGCCGCCGCCGCTTCGGGCTTTCTGAACGCGGCTCCCGACTCCGACGGCATCCTCAGACGGGTGCCGCTGCTCGCCGAGCTCGATGGCCGCGTCTATCCCGGGCTCGCGCTCGCCGCCGTCGCGGCCGCAACAGGCGCGCGCGACATGGCGCTTCGGATCGCCAACGTGAATGCCTCCATGTTGACGATCGACACCCGGACCGTCCCGGTCGACGGAAAAGGCAATCTGCTGTTGCGCTATCGAGGAAAGAAGCGAACGTTCCCGTATTTCTCGGCGGCGGATGTTCTGACAGACCAGATCCCCGTCGGGGCGTTGCGCGGCAAGATCGTGTTCGTCGGCACAACCGCGCTCGGCACGCGCGAGGTGGTTGCAACGCCGCTCGACACGCTGTTTGCAGGGGTGGAAGTACAGGCCACGGTCGCCGATAACCTTCTGGAGCAGGATTTCATCCATCGATCCGCGCTCGGAACAACCCTGGAAATCCTGGTCGTGCTCGTGCTGGGCCTGGCGGCAGCGGT
>QHWL01000002.1:1243-1794 GCA_003222555.1 Acidobacteriota bacterium
GTGTTCATTTCGCCGCTGTCCCCGACGGTAGGCGTTCTGGCCGCTCTCGCCGTCATGACGCTCGCGAAGTTCACGGTCGAACGTGGACGAGCAGACAGCGCCAGTCGTGAAAAGACCGCGGCCCAGCGTCTGATGGTGCAGACGCTTCTCTCTCTGACCGAAGTCAGAGACGCCGAAACCGGCCGTCATTCGCGCCGAACCCAACAGTACGCCCGCCTGCTCGCGGAACAACTCGCCACGCAGCCTGATTTCCGCGCCTATCTCACGCGCGAACGGATCGATCTGCTCTCGAGCCTGGCGCCTCTGCACGACATCGGGAAGGTGGGCGTTTCCGATCACGTCCTCAACAAGCCTGGGGCGCTGACCCCAGGGGAGCTCGCGGAAATGCGGGAACATCCCACTCTCGGCCGGAACGTCATCCTCAAGGCCGAGGCGCGGGTGGGCGTACGCGACGATGCGACGCTCGAGATGGCGAAGGACATCGTGTATACGCATCACGAGCGTTGGGACGGAGCCGGATACCCGCAGGGCCTGCGCGGCACGGCGATTCC
>QHWL01000002.1:1837-15492 GCA_003222555.1 Acidobacteriota bacterium
TGCGCGGCACGGCGATTCCAGTCGCGGGCAGGGTGATGGCGCTCGTTGACGTGTACGACGCCGTTCGCGCCCGGGCGCTGTATCGAAAGTGTCTGTCGCACGACGACACCGTCGAATTTATCGTGAGCGGTAAGGGCACCCATTTCGACCCGGCCGTTGTCGACGCGTTCCTCAGCGTCGCGGCTCTTTTCAAGAGCGCATCGGACGAAGCGATCGCCGACCTACCGTAATTAGGTAACTGATTTGGATGCAACGGTTTGAGCCCGCGGTCACGCGGAAGGTGCGGGCGCCGGTTCGGTTCTGTTGTGTCAGGGACATCCACAGAGTTCACACACTTTGCGCTTGAACCAACCAGGCAGGGGGTGTAAATTGTGCCGAGTCAAATTACATCGAGAATAAGAGATTTCGTTTTCGGGGATTCTCATTTTTGAGGAGGCTTCAATGAGGCGATGTTTAGGGTTCTGCCTGCTGGTCGTGCTGCTGTTGTCTGCCCGGCCGCTCTTCGCGCAGGGTTTTCAGATTCCGGAGCGCGCGAAGCCCTTTGCGACGGCGCCCGACATTCCGTATGATTCGGTGGCAAACTTTCTGAAAATGCCCCCGAACATCTACCTCGGCGAAAGCGTGGGTGTCGCGCGGAACTCCAAGAACGAAGTCTTTGTTTTCAACCGGAACGGCGAGTCGTCACGCCTCTTCAAGTTCGATGCGGCCGGGAACTACGTCCGCGAGATCGGCAAGGGTTTGTACGGCTTCGCGTTCGCGCACACCGTGCGGGTCGACAAGGACGACAACATTTGGGCTGTCGACGAGGGGACCAACATGGTCGTCAAGTTCGACCCCAACGGGAAAGTGATTATGTTGATGGGCCGACGGCCGGAATCGCACGGCCTGTTGCCTTCGCCGGCTCGTGGAACGCCCCCGCCGATGGCCCCGTATCCACCGTATGCGTTCAGCCGTCCCACCGACATCACCTGGGATCCTCAGGGCAACATCTTCGTCTCTGATGGATATGGCTTTTCGCGGGTCGCGAAGTACGACAAAAACGGCACGTTCATCAAGTCGGTGGGCACGAGGGGAGACCAGCCCTACCAGTTCAACACCCCGCACGGCATTACCGCGGACGCGAACGGCAATATCTATGTCGCGGATCGGGGCAACAGGCGCATTCAAGTGTTCAGCTCCGACCTGGTGCTCCGGAACATCTACGACCATGTTGGCGCGCCCTGGACCGTTTGTATTACACCTGGACCCCACCAGTACCTCTATAGCTCGAACTCGAACCCCGACAACAACGATTCCCGCATTGCCGCCGTCAGCGGCGAAGTGTACAAGATGGAGCTGGACGGCACGGTGGTCGGCAAGTTTGGCCAAGCAGGCAAGGGCTTGAAAGACTTCACCACGATCCACGAGATTGACTGCCGGATCGACAACGACCTCGTGGTCGGCGAGATCGACGGGTATCGTGTGCAGCACCTCATGCTGCACCCGGCGACCCGAACTCCGAGCTCGAGGTAGGCTCGGCCTGAGGCGAGAGATCTGGCGAGTTTTAAACTTATTTCGGAGGCTTCAATGAAGCGTTGTTTACAGGTATTCCTGATAGCGGCGGCGGCGGTGGTTTTCACTATCCCGCTTTGGGCCCAGTTGACGGTTGCTGACATACCCTTCGATTCCCAGCCGAACCTCCTTTCGATGCCCGACGACATCTATCTGGGCGAAGCGGTCGGCGTGGCGACCAATTCGAAGGGACATATCTTCGTCTACACCCGAACCGGCCACATCTCCGTGACCGAGGGCACCAGCCGGGCGTTCGAGCACAATGCCGCGCGTCTGTTCGAGTTCGATCAAACCGGAAAGTACGTCAAGGAGATCGGGCAGGGCATGTATCCGTTCCTGTTTGCGCATGCCGTCCGGGTCGACAAGGACGACAACATCTGGATCGTCGATGAAGGATCGATGATGGTCGTCAAGTTCGACGCCAACGGGAAACACCTGATGAATCTGGGCAGAAAGCCGGAAGCTATCAACATTCCGGCGCCCGCTGCCGCTCCGGCCCCACCCGCCGCTCCGGCGCCCGCAGCGCCTGGCGGTGGCGAGGGCCGCGGAGCCGCCGCAGCCGCGCCCCCCCCGCCGCAGGGCGTGGGCGTCCCAGGCGACAACTTCAATCGGCCGACCGATGTGGCATGGGACCCTGCCGGGAACATCTTCGTCTCCGACGGCTATGGCAACTCGAGGGTCGCGAAGTTCGACAAGATGGGCAAGTTCATCAAGTCGTGGGGCCAGCGTGGAACGGCGACGGGCCAGTTCAACACCGTCCATTCCCTTCAGGTAGATGCCCAGGGCATGGTGTATGTGGCCGATCGGGCGAACAATCGAATTCAGGTCTTCGACAACGATGGAAACTTCAAGGCCCAGTACCGCAACGTCGGCTCTCCCTGGACGCTGTGCATTACTCCGGGACCCCATCAGTACCTGTACAGTTCAAACTCGAACTATCCGAACGACTTCGAGAACGGCGAAATCTACAAGATGGAGCTGGACGGGAAGATTCTCGGCAAGTTCGGGAAGGCGGGCAAGGCACTGAAGGAGCACGGCTCGCTCCATGCGATGGACTGCCGGACGCCGAACACGCTTTATACGGGCGATCTCACGAATTGGCGAGTTCAGAAGCTCACCCTGCATCCGACTGCGGCACAGGGTACGAACTAACGTGGGGCTCCGCCCCACACCCCGGCTCGGTCGCTCGCGGGGGCCCTTCGCCCGCGCCGCTCCTTCGCGGGCGCGCTGTGCGCGCCGCCGTTATGCGGCAACGAGAACAGAATTCTCGTAAAGCGCCGTATAACG
Organism: Acidobacteriota bacterium; assembly: GCA_003222555.1. Classification (GTDB taxonomy): domain Bacteria; phylum Acidobacteriota; class Vicinamibacteria; order Vicinamibacterales; family CAVVIG01; genus JAHFUJ01. The sequence goes on from QHWL01000002.1 coordinate 4,676, forward strand.
GTCTAGACGTTCCGGCTTCGCCAGCGGCTTCCACGGCTGCAATGGTCCCTCATTCAGGGCGGGCCATTGCAGCTTCCGACTGTCGGTAGTCCCACGGCCTCAGAAACCGGCCCCGCGTCCTCCAAAGCCTCAGTTCGCCACGTTTCTGTTAGCATTCACCCGCGCATGCCACGTCGAAGGCCCGACGCTCGGTCGCGGCGTCCGCTTCCGTCGGCCGGCCGGCGGTCACCTCTGACGGTTGTTTTCTGTGCCCGAATGGCTCGTTGACCTCTTCGCCCGGTACGGCTATCTGGTGGTCTTTGCTGGCGTGTTTCTCGAGAACGCCGGGCTGCCTGTGCCTGGTGAGACGGCGCTGCTCGCCGGCGCCGCCCTCGCGAAATTCGGGCGCTTGTCGCTGTTTTGGGTGATCGTCACGGCGTTTGGCGCGGCGGTTCTTGGCGACAACCTGGGATTCCTGATCGGGCGCAAGGTCGGACGCGGGCTGGCCGAGCGGCACGGCTGGAAGATCGGGCTCACCCGCGCGCGCCTCGCCCAGTTCGATCGGTTCTTCGACCGCCATGGTGCGAAGACGGTGTTCATTGCACGCTTTGTGACCGGCCTGCGGGTGTTTTGCGCTTTCTTGGCGGGCAGCAGCGAGCTCGAGTGGCGGAAGTTTCTGTTTTACAACGCGATGGGCGCGATCGTCTGGTCGATCACGATCGGCGCCGCCGGCTATTTGCTTGCGTACAGTTGGGAAACCCTGGAGAAATGGATTGGCCGAACCGGACTCATTGCGCTCGCCGCGATCGGTCTGGTCGCCGTGTTGGCCGTCGTCCGCCGACGGTCATCTAAGGAGCCATGATTGCACTCGCCAACGGCCTGTCGTATCTCGATCTGCGGTTCCAGGCGGTGCCACGGGTCATCGCAACCGCCGTCCTACACGGCTCCGGGGGCGTCGCGCTCGTCGATCCCGGGCCATCGAGCACGCTGCCGACGCTCCGCGCCACGCTGGGCGAGGCTGGCCTGGCCATGTCCGACGTGACGGCGCTGCTGCTCACTCACATTCATTTGGACCACGCAGGCGCCACTGGCACGTTGGTTCGCGAGAACCCGCGGGTGCGAGTGTTGGTCCACGAAAAGGGGGCGCCGCACCTGGTCAATCCCGACAAGCTGCTGGCCAGCGCGGCCCGTCTCTACGGTGATGCGATGGATCGCCTTTGGGGCGAGGTGGCCCCGGTCCCCGCCGACGCCATCTTTCGCCTGAGGGGAGAAGAGCGAGTGAGCGCCGGCGGCCGCGATCTCGACGTCGCGTACACTCCAGGACACGCGTCGCATCACGTCAGCTACTTCGTTCGCGATGCAGGCGTCGCGCTGGTCGGCGACACAGCCGGCATTCGCGTGGTGCCGGATGGATACGTCCTGCCGCCGACCCCGCCGCCCGACATCGATCTCGAAGCCTGGGGAGAAAGCCTCACGCGGATCGCGCGCTGGGGCCCCGACACATTGTTTCTCACACACTTCGGGCCGTCAGCGCCGGTCGCGCCGCATCTTAGCGCGCTTGCCGATCATCTCGAGCACGCCGGACGGCTCGTCAAGGAATCGTTGACGCAGGAGGGGAGTGACGAGGCGCGCGAGGAATGGTTTGCCGATCAGATTCGCGGCGAGCTGCGCCGGCGGATGAACGAGGCCGACGCGCGGGCCTGCGAAGTTGCCGGACGGTTCGATTTGAGCTGGCGCGGGTTGGCGAGATATTGGAGAAAGAAATTGTAAATTCCGTCAGGCCGTCGCGCGGACCTCGGCGGCTTCGACCATGCGGTGCCGCGGATCCACCATCAGCCGCAGCGCCAGCCCTTGCGGCGTGCCCGATCTGCTTGCGGGCGAGACCCGATAGACCGCCGAAAGAATCCGGCCTTCACGAAGCGCCTCGGGCAGCAGATCCGACTCTCTAACCTCGCGTTCGAGTTGGAATTGGACGAGCCGGAACAGCGGAATCGACACCGCCGACTGGCACTCCACGTAGGCCCCGTGTTCGCTCACATTCAGCATCACGACGCTCGCAAAGCGCGTGGCGCCGCGCTGGTCCTTCCACGTGAGCCTGGCCGGCAGCGCCAGAGCCCGCCGCTCCGCCGCGCGCTTGTTCTCGCCGTTTCCAAGACGTTTCGGCGGGCCGTCGGTCGAAACATGCTTCATGGAGCCCCTCAAGTTCTTGTCGCGTGCAACCTGAGACATATCAAGGTTCACGCCGAGTGCAAGCATGTGAAGGCTTGGAGCGCTGTCAGGAATCAACCTCAATTGAATCAAGGACTTAGGGAATTGCACTTGAAGGCGCTCTTCGTGCAAACCGGATACTATATATACACTGTGGATGCAAAGTGCATAGACAGTATCCAGTTACCGGGTGTCGACTTCGGCCCGCGAGTCGAATCCGAGGCGGCGCAATTTCAAGTACAGCCCGCGCCGCGTCAGGCCGAGCGAGCGGGCGGCTTCGGAAATGTTGCCTCCGGTGCGATCCAACGCGGCCTGAATGAGGTCGCGTTCGACTTGTTCGACGACCGCCGCGAGGTTGGCGGCGCCACGCGCCGGGCGCGTGGTTGCCGTTGCGGAGAGCAAGCTCTTCGCGCCGACTTCAGGCGAGAGGTGCGCTGGTTCGATGGTTGCGCCTGGCGCGCTCAGGGCGACGGCGCGCTGAATCTCATTCTTCAACTGCCTCACGTTCCCGGGCCACCAATACTGCGAGAACACATCGAGCGCTTCCGAGCTCAGCTGAATGTCCGGCTTGCCGAGGCGCTCCAACGCTTCCCGCAGGAAATACGTGCTCAAATGCGGAATTTCCTCGCGGCGCTCGCGCAGCGGCGGCACGTGGATGCGGATGACGTTGAACCGGTAGTAGAGGTCTTCCCGGAATTTGCCTTCGGCGACGCGCTGCTCGAGGTCTGCGTTGGTGGCTGCCAGCACGCGGACGTCGACGCGCTGCGGCCGCGTCTCGCCGAGGGGCATGATTTCATGCTGCTCCAGAAATCGCAGCAGCTTGGGTTGCACGTCGAGCGGCAGATCGCCGATCTCGTCGAGGAAGAGGGTCCCGCCCGCCGCCGACCGCACAAGCCCGGGTTGGTCGGTCACCGCCCCGGTAAAGCTGCCGCGCCGATGGCCGAAAAGCTGGCTGTCGGCGAGATCGCGGCCAGTGGTGGTGCAGTTGTAGGGGAGGAACATCGCGGCGCTGCGGTGCGATCCAACATGAATGGCGCGTGAGACCAGTTCCTTCCCCGTGCCGCTCTCGCCGGTGATGAGCACGGTCAGGTCGTTGCCCTGCAGGCGCCGAATCTGCTCGACGACGTGGGTCATGGCGACGCTGGCGCACAGGAATCCGGGCACCAGTGGCTCGAGCGAACGATCGACGGCTACTCCGATCGGGTCGGTGGAGCGATCGCGAGCCGCGCATAGAGCAAATCCCTGCCGTGCGACCGTCGCAATCATCCGCACGCGCCGCATCACCGGGTGCCCGAGCGGCAGCGGCGATGCCACGAGCACGAACCTCGCGCCCTCGCGATCGCGGCCCAGCGGTTCGACGACGATGGCCCCGCGGCCGTAGGCGAGGCCATGCGCGGCTAGGCGCGCCAGGCTACGCGCCGCGTCGGCGTCGCAGCCTGCACAGGCGACCACCCGTACGTCACCGCCAGGGAGATTCACGTACACCACGGTGCTGTCGGCGGAGGCGGCTTCGAAGAGGGCGGCGGCCGTTTCGCGTTCCAGCAACTCGGGCAGCGCCGCCGCGTCGACGATCCGGCGCGCGACGGCATCGTCGGCATCGACCGGCGAAGTGACGTACTCGCCGGAGCCGATGGCGCTCAGCAAGCCCCGCGCCTGTTCCGTGTCGGCGCTGTCGCGCTCCGCGCCGAGCTGCTGAAAAACGGCCAGCGCCTGCGAAAGGTGACGCTCGGCGATCGACCGCGCCCCGGTTTGCGCGACCAAGCGGCCGAGCGCGAGATGGCTGAGCGCCGCCTGATATCGTTCGCCGAGTAGATCGAGCAGCGTCGTGCTTTGCGAGAAATCGTGGTATGCATCCGCGGTGCTGCCGTTCTTGGCATACTGTCCGCCCCGCAGGCGCAGAAACTCACCCCATGTGGCAGGTGCGATTGTGGGATCGAGCATGTTGGCGGCGGAGGCGAGGCGCTGCTCGGCTTCCGTGAGCCGATTGGCGGACGTCAGCGCTTCGGCGGCAATCAAGGTTGCCTGCAGTGCATCGAGCGGTGGCGCGCCGCCTTGAAGAATCTCATCGGCCTGCGCGACCGCCTGCTCGAGCGCACCTCGTCTGAGCGCCAGTCGCGCGCTGAGCACGCGGACCGACCATTCGTACCAATGGCTCGTCTGGCGGCCGTAGGCGCCATACGCATCGCCTGCCCGGCCCAGGAAATCCGCCGCGGCGTCGTAGCGGCCCCGAATCAGATGAATCTGCGCCAGCGTGTCGAAGACTGCGCCGGTGGTTTCATGGAACTGGATGGGACTCCGGACCTCGAGCGCCCGATGCAGCGCTTCTTCGGCGCGGTGGAGGTCGCCGAGGCGTACGCAGATCTGTCCGAGCGTGGCGAGCGCGACCGCGAGACCATGTTCAGAGCCGTGCTCTTCGTGAAGCGATACGCTGCGTTCGGCAAGCGCGAGTGCCTGCTCGTAGCGGTGCTCCATCATCATCACATTCGCCTGGTTGCCGCACACCGTGGCAAGAACGTCGTCGGCGTGCACTATCGACGCGAGCCGTTCGGCCTGCCGCAGCGCGGCCATCGCTTCGTCGTAGCGTCCGCGCTGAGCGAGGGAGATGCTGGACAAGGAATGAACCAGGGCCAGGTGACGGCGATCCCCCGCCGCGTGCAGCGCGGACGCGGCCTTCATGATGTGCTCGCGGACGATGGCCACGTCGCCGACCTGCCGATAACACTGTCCCAGCTCGTAGTGGGCGAGACCGATCGCGCGCGAGTCGTGAGCGGCGGCTGCCTGCTTCAGCGCGCGGCCGTGGAGCGCGATGGCGCGCGATTGGTCGCCGCGCGCCGAGGCCAAACGGCCGTGGAGCCGCCAGAGTGCCGAGAGGCGGCCTGCCGACACAGTGTCGCGAAAAGTGTCCGGGGGCCGGCCAAGCGCGGCCGCGGCTTGATCGAGATCGTCCTGCAGCAGCCAGGCTTCGGCGAGCATCGACCGCGCGGCGAGCTCGTCGTCGCGCGTCAGTGCGGACGAGCGCAGGGAAGGGCCGAGAATCTGCGCGGCTTCGGCGCCGCGGCCGCGTTCGAGCGCGGCCCCAGCACGCGCGAGGAGCGCCTGCAGGGATGACGACGCCACGGCCGGAGTATAGGCGAAGTCACGGCCTGAACGGGCGGCCTTTTGTCGCCAGGCGGGCTTCGAGGCGAGCGGAGCAGTCGCAGTCGCCGCAGGCCCACGGTTCCGTACCGTTCAAATCGCGGCACCGACTGCGAGCGTGCGCGTCCTGGACCTTCTCGAGCTCGAAGTATTCCTGCCAGTAACGACGCTCTTCGGCGAGCGGCGTGGGACAGAAGCACACTTCCACCCATTGCACCCGGCCATCATCGTGCTCACGCGCGGCCGCCATGTTGCGCAAGTATTCGTCGCCGGCAATGGAGCCTCGACCGAGTATTCCGTTGTCGATCGCATCGGCGAGCGCGAAGGACTTGCCGGCCTTCACTCGGGCGGTAACCAGATAACGCATTCAACGATCTTACGCCCAATGAGTTACGCGCGCACCTCGAAGCACGAAAACCTCTACCACGGAGGACACGGAGGAAGAATACAGAGTACATGAGTTCACGGTGACCTCCGTTTTTTCTCGGTGACCACCGTGGTAGAGCTTTTAGCCGCTGCTGAATCGCCGCGACAGGGCGAGAAGCGTGTCGCGGAGGCAGACGTCGGGTGTGAGGCTACGGAGCTCCGAAGCCACGGCCTCTGCCTCTGTTTCGCGGGGCGCCGCCGTAACAAAGGGCGCGACATCGTCCTGAGAGCTGACGATCACGCGATGCTCGTTCATCGTTGCAGTGATGGACGCGTCAGAGAACGAGACGGTCAGGATGTCGTCGCCGCCCGGTGCTTCCTCCATCAGGAGCGGCGCTCGGGGGTCCGACGTGGACTCGAGCCTGGACGACAACCAACCTGCAAACAGCCACGCCAACGCGTCGTCGCCGGGGCGATGACGGATGCGCCCGCCGGCTAGTTTCATGTCGGCCGTTGGTCGTGCAGAACCTACCGCGTGCAGGATCGCTTGCCGCAGCGGTGTCAGCCGCCGCCAATTCAGATCCACCAGGTCTGTTTCACGCTCACCAGCGAGAAGCGGTGCGAGCGCCAGCACACCCTCACGCACGTCGTGCCATCGACGGCTGTCGTAGACGAGCTGCCGCGCCATCGCGACAAGCGCCGCGACCGGCGCCGCCTGAGAGAGGTCATCGGCCCACCAGAGAGACGTGGGCAGATCGCCAAGCGTCAGCCGGCGCACGATTGACGGGAGCGACGCCTCCGCGCACGTTGAACGCAGCGCGATCTGCTCGACCCCGTACCGCGCTCGAGGGGGGCCAAAGGTGAAGGCGCCGATGGCGGCCGCGATTGGACTGCGGGCCTCCCGGGCGCCCCGCGCGTGATGCAGCAGGATCACGCGCGACGGATGGAGACGGCTGACCTCGTCGACCGGCACATCGTCGATCGGGGCAGAGAGATCGATGCGCTCGCCGGCCGGGCGCTCGCGGAAGATCACGAGGTTCGCCATCAGCGCTCGCACGACGGGGGCCTGACGAGCCAGATCGATCCATAGCGCCGACAGATCGGCCTCGATGGTTTCCGGGGACGAGTCGCGCCAGGTGCGGTCGGCTACGGCTGTCGCCATTGGCGTCCCGTTGGCTCGATGAGGCGTTCCGCCTCGATCGGGCCCCACTCACCGGCCGCATAGGTTGGCAGAGGAGCGTCGGCCTGTTCGCTCCATGCCTCCAGAATCGGCATCACCCAGCGCCACGCGGTCTCGACGGCATCGCGGCGCATGAACAGCGTCGCGTCGCCGGCCATGACGTCGAGCAACAGACGTTCGTAGGCTTCCGGCGACGTTGCGCCGAACGTGCTGCTGTACCGAAAGTCCATCTTCACCGGATAGATCCGGACGCGGGGTCCCGGAACCTTCGAGCTGATCGTCAGCGCGAACCCCTCATCCGGCTGAATGCGAATCGACAGCACATTCGGATCGAGCGAACCGGGCGGGGTTCGATTGAAGAGAATCGGCGGAACCTCTTTCAGGTGGATCGAGATTTCGCTCGCGCGCTTGGGCAACCGCTTGCCCGTGCGCAGAAAGAATGGTACTCCCGCCCATCGCCAGTTGTCGATGAAGGCCTTCAGTGCGACGAACGTCTCGGTGCGCGAGTCCTTGGCAACCCCAGGTTCGTCCCGATAGCCAGGGACTGCGGCGCCGATCTCGTACCCGGCGGCGTACTGCGCGCGCACCACTTGTTTCACCACCGCGGTGCGGTCGATCGGTTGCAGCGAGCGAAGGACTTCGAGCTTCTCGTCGCGGATGACGTCGGCGTCCAGTGAATAAGGCGGCTCCATGGTGACGAGGGCGAGGAGCTGAAGCAGATGGTTTTGCACCATGTCGCGGAGCGCGCCAGCCTGTTCATAATAGCCCGCGCGCGTGCCAACGCCTTCTTCCTCCGCGACCGTGATCTGCACGTGGTCGATGTACTTTTGGTTGAAGAGCGGCTCGAAAATGCTGTTCGCGAACCGCAGCACCAGAATGTTCTGGACGGTCTCCTTTCCGAGATAGTGGTCGATCCGGTAAATTTGTCGCTCGGAAAAGACTTCGGCGATGGCGTCGTTGATGGCGCACGCACTCGCGAGGTCACGGCCGATGGGTTTTTCGACGATGAGCCGCGGAAATGGCGGCGCATTTGTCTCCGTCGTGACAGGTTCCTGGCGTCGCGAGCTCGTCGAAGGAGGTGCGACCAGTCCCGTGGCGGCGAGCTGCTTAACGGTCGGCACGAAAAGCGAGGGGGGGACAGCCAGGTAATAGATGCGGTTGCCCGGCAGCCCGCGGTCGTGTTCGATGATGTCGAGCCGGGCGCCGAGGGGGGCCAACGTCCCACCTTCCTCGATCGACGCGTTCACGAAAAACAACATCTCGGCGAACCTCTGCCACGCCGCCCCGTCGAACGGCCGGCGCGAAAACTCGGTGACGCCGTCCTTCGCGAAGTCGCGATAGCTTTCGTCGCTCAGGACCTTGCGGCCGACGCCGACCGCGGCGAATCGCGGCGGGAGCAAGCCGTCCAGGTGAAGGTTGTAGAGCGCCGGCAGGAGTTTGCGGTGCGCGAGATCGCCGACGCCACCGAAGATCACGAGCGTGACCGGTTCGGTGACGATTGGCGCCGTCTGCCCGACCGCGAGACGGTCGAAGAGCGATTCAGGCATCGCGCTTCTTGACCGCGTGGCCCCCGAACTGGTTGCGCAGGGCGGCCAGCAGCCGCTCGGAGAACGGGTTGTTCTCGCGGGAGCGGAAACGGGTGAAGAGCGCGGCCGTGATGACGGGCAGCGGCACTCCGCGCTCGATGGCTTCGTGGAGGGTCCAACGTCCTTCGCCCGAGTCCTCGACGTAGCCTTCGAGCGCCGATAAGTCGGCGTCTTGCTCGAGCGCGCGGGCGGCGAGTTCCAGGAGCCACGATCGGACGACGCTGCCGTGCATCCAGAGGGAGGCGACCGCGGCGAGGTCGACTCTGTAGGGACTTGCATGCATGAGCTCGAAGCCTTCGGCGTACGCCTGCATCAGCCCGTATTCCACCCCGTTGTGAATCATCTTCACGTAATGACCGGCGCCGTGATCGCCGACGCGAAGGTAGCCGTTCTGGGGCGCGAGCGTGAAAAAAATCGGTTCGAGCCGGCGGCAAATGTCTGCGTCGCCCCCGACCATCAGGCAGTAGCCTTCCTCGAGCCCCCAGACACCGCCGCTGGTGCCCGCATCCACGTAATGAATTCCCCTGGCCGACAACGTCTGCGCGCGGCGGACGTCGTCATGGAAGTTCGTGTTGCCACCATCGATCACGACATCGTCGGGCGAGAGCAGGTCGCCTAGCGCGGCGACGGTGGACTCGGTCGGGGGGCCCGCCGGCACCATGAGCCAGACAACGCGAGGCGGCGTCAAGGCGGCGACGAGGGCTTCGAGCGAGGCGGCGCCGCCCGAGCCGGCGGCTTGGGCCCGTCCGAGGGCATCGGCGCTCCGGTCGTACGCGACGATCTGATGACCTTCGCCGGCCAGGCGCGTCACCATGTTGAGGCCCATCTTGCCTAGACCGACAAAGCCGAGTTGCATCGTGCCTCCCGACCGGTCCGGCTGAAGCCGGACGCTGCCTACAACCGAACGGTCCGGCGAGGGCCTGTGAAGAAACGTCAACCGCCGTGAGCGCCGAGGGCGCCGAGAAGGAAACGCGAAGAATTCTCGGCCTGCTCTGCGAACTCTGCGGTAAAACGTGGGTTTTTCACACGTCTAAAAATGCCGGACACGACTTACGACCCTTTAATCGGAGCTCCGCAATCGCAGAAGCAACTCATGGGCGACTTTGCGTATGAAATGGCGATCTGGCGCCGGGAGATGTACGTGCACCGCGCGACGCCCGGTCGCGTCGAGCGAGGCGAAATCGCCGAGCGCCTGAGCGAGCTCCAACGTCCCAAAAGAGAACACCTCTCCAGGAATCGCCAGATCCCCATGCGGGGTCGCCGACAGCAGCACGAACACGCCGGTATTCGGTCCCCCCTTGTGGAGCTGACCGGTCGAGTGCAGATACCTCGGACCGTACCCGAACAAGGTGGCCGCATGCGTGCGCTCTCGAACGCCGAGACGAAATGCGTACAGCTCATCCGCAAGCTCTTGATCCGGTCCGACGTAGGCGAGGAGCGCGAAGTAATCGCCCGGACGAATGAGCGTCAACAGCGCTTCCGCGCTCTGGCCGTCGAGCTCCCCGCGCGCGGCGGTGCTCAGCGTGAGCGTGACGCCATCAGCGGTTGTCCGATCGGGTGAAGGAATCGGAAGCCGTCCCTGAGACTTGTAGTGATCGAGCAGCGTCCGCGTCGCGTCCTTGGCCTGTTGAACGTTGGGTTCGTCGAACGGATTGATGTGGAGGAGCGCGCCCACGACGGCCGTCGCGACCTCCCATCGGACGAATTCCGCGCCGAGCGCGGCAGGCTCGGCCAACTCGATTTCGGCGATCGGCAGGTCAGCCGCCTTCAACTCCCCGATGTCGGCGTCACGCATCGTGTCGGCGTAGGAGCCATGCAACCGCACGCGGACAAAGAACCGATCGCTACCGTAAGTCGATGGTTCGGCGAGCGTCTCACCCGCGATCGGCACGACGCCGGTGCCGTCCTTGCCGGTGCTTTCCGCGATCAGCTGCTCGACCCAGAGGCCGAACGGCTCGAGTGCGGCCGGCAGCACCAGCGTCAACTTGTCGCGGCCCGCGAGCGCCGCGCCGGCGATGGCAAGGCCAAGCGCGGCGGAAGGACTGGTCGCGGGTTTTTCATCACCCGACTCAGAATCCGACAGCATCGCCAGGCCCCAGCCGACAAGTGAAGCGATGTCGAGACCCATGAGCGCCGCTGGCACCAGTCCGAAAAACGACAACGCGGAATACCGTCCGCCGATGTCGGCCGGATTGATGAACACGTCGCGAAACCCTTCGGTCCGCGCCCGCCGCGCCAGGTCCGTGCCTTCGTCGGTGATAGCCACGAAATGGCCGCCCGGCCGGACGCCCGCCGCTTCGAGGGTGCGGCGAAAGTGGGCAGCCAGCACATTGGGTTCGATCGTGGTGCCCGACTTGCTCGAC
>QHWL01000002.1:15525-17081 GCA_003222555.1 Acidobacteriota bacterium
GGCGGAAGGATCGGTCGAATCCAGCACGTGCAAGCGCGGCCAGCCAGGCGCGGCCCCGAACACTGCGCGAAGTACTTCGGGCGCGAGGCTCGATCCTCCCATGCCGAGCAGGACGACATCGGTGAAGCCATCCACTTTGACCGACGAGGCGAACTTTTGCAGTCGGCCGAGCGAATCGGCCATCAGCGCCGGAGAGCTGAGCCATCCGAGCCGGTGCGCGATCTTCTGCTGGGTGGCTGCGCCACCGCTCCAGACCGACGGATCGCGCTGCCAGAGTCCAGCGACGGCGCTCTCAGCTTCCGGTGCGTGGGCGTCCAGTGTTCTGGCGAGGCGGCCCGAAAAAAGTCGAAGCGTGTTGCGCAGGCGAGCGCGCTTGGTGGGCACATCGAGCGCCGGCCAGCGTGCGAGGAGGTCGGACGCGTCGTGCATCTCTTTAGCATACTATTTCGAGAAGCATGGCCCGAGGCTTCGAAAGCAAGGACGTCGAGTACCAACAGGCGGAGGCGCAAGCGCGCCACGGCAAGAAGGGCAACCGTGCACTGACACCTGAGGAGCGCGAGGCGCAAGCGAGCAGACCCACTCTGGAACTCGCGCTGACACGGACGCGAGCCGATTTGGCGTCGGCCACATCGCCTGCGCATCGCCGGATGCTCGACCAGGCGATTGCGGCGTTAGAGGAGCAGATACGGGCCGCTGCCGGAACGGCCCGGCAATCGTAGGATAATAAGATCATGAACCCGGGACCGTTGCGACTCATTTGGATTTGTGCCGTCGCTGCTCTTGTTGCCGCGATCGGGTGCGGATCGCCCGACGCTCTGCAAGCGGAGCGTCGGGCGGCGGCCGCGTCCGAGAGCCAGGCAGTCGGCGGAACAACCCAGCCGGACAATCGAGCCGAGCCGCCGTCCGTGATCGCGCGTCCGAGAATTGTCGCGCTCGGCGACAGCTTGACCGCGGGCCTCGGCCTGTCTCCCAGTCAAGCGTATCCGGCGCTGCTGCAACAGCGTCTCACGGCCGAGGGGTTCAACTTCGAAGTCGTCAATGCGGGTGTTTCTGGCGATACCTCGGCCGGCGGCCTCGCGCGGCTCGACTGGGCGCTCACCGGTGACGTTCAGGTGCTCGTCGTCGCGCTCGGCGGCAACGACGGTTTGCGGGGCCTACCGGTCCAGCAACTCAAGCAGAACCTGTCGCAGATCATCGAGCGGGCGCGGGCGCGCCGCATCGCGGTCGTGCTCGCCGGCATGGAAGCCCCTCCCAACCACGGCTGGGAGTACGTCGTCGACTTTCATCAGGTCTTTACCGATCTCGCTCGGAAGTATCACGTCGCGTTCGTGCCGTTTCTCCTGCAGGGCGTCGCCGGTCACGACGAGTTGAATCAGCGCGACGGCATTCATCCGACCGCTCAAGGGGCGCGCATGGTCGCCGACACCGTGTGGGCGGCGCTCAAACCCATCCTGGAGGCGCAGCCGCGAACCAGAGCCCGCGGCGGCGGGCCTCCCGGATCATGATCGAGTTGCGGGGTGTCTCGAAAACGGTGATGAGCGGAAGCGAGCCGCTCA
>QHWL01000328.1 GCA_003222555.1 Acidobacteriota bacterium
GGCTTCGGCGTGTCCACGATCACCTTGTCCAGCCGCCAGCTCAGTTCCTCGGCCAGATACACCGTGCGTTCGTCGGGACACGCAACGGCGTGCACCCAGTCGACCGTGCCCGGCACTCGGCCCATTCTGCCGAACGATCCGAGAACCTTGCCGTTCAGGTCCATCTTGTAGACTTTGCCGGTGCTTCCCACGAACATCACCTGATTGGGTGGCGGCGTAATGCAGAACGACCATGGGGCACCGCCGATCTGAAATTCCTTCTTGAAGTTCCCGTCGGTATCGAACGTCTGTATGCGGCTGTTCCCACGGTCGGCCACGTACAACGTCGTGCCTGCCGCGTCAATCACGATGCTGTGGGGCGTGTTGAACTGACCTGGTGCCCCGCCCCGCTCTCCCCAGTGCTTCACGAGATTGCCGTCCTTGTTGAACTTCGCGACGCGAGAGTTGCCGTACCCATCAGAGATGTAGATGCTGCCGTCGAGCCCCCACGTGATGTCGGTCGGCTGATAGAAGTTCTGGGGACCGGGAATGGCACGCTCGATCACGTGGGTCATCCACGTCCACGGTTCGGGCCGGCGACCCAGCACCATCTGCAGGTGTTTGGTCTGATCGAACTTGACGACCAGATTGGTCCCGGCGTCGACGTACCAGAGATTGCCTTGCGGGTCGACGCGCACGCTGTGGGGCCCTTCAAACAGCGGCAGACCATCGGCAATCGACCGGACGAACGTGCCGTCGGCGTTGAACTCCAGGAGTGGGCGGTGGCCTCTGTTGGCCACGATGATGTGACCTTTTTGATCGACGGTCACCCCGACGACCTCTGCCATGTGCACATCGTCGGGAAGCTTCAAGAAGTTTTCGACCACGCGCACGGAAAGCTGGGGAGCCTGCTGCGCTCCCGCTGGTTCCTGCTGCGCGGCGAGCGGCACCGCGGCGAGAAACAGCGCGACGAGTACGAGGCGTTTCATCTTCGTCTCTCCTTTAATGAGGTTGGATGCCGCGATCACTACGCTCCGTGATTGATCGGACGCGTCGCTCAGGGCGCACTCTGCGCCGGCACCAGCGTGACGATGGTGGAGCGATCGAACGGGAAGTAGCGCTTGAACACGTCCTGCAGCGCCTGCGGAGTCACGGCGTCAATCCGGTCATTTCGTCGCAGGATATCCGCCGGATCGGTGCCGAGCAGGTGTACGGAATCGAGGCGGCGCAGCCAATAGCCGTTCTGCTTCAACGCCGTCTCGTAATTGCGGCGCGCCGCCTCCTTGGCGCGGTTGGTCAGATCCGCGGACGGACCCTCCTGCTGAAGGCGCTTGATTTCCTGCAGCACGCGGTCGGTCATCGCCTGGACGTTCTCTGGCGCAGCGCCAAAGCTCACCTCGACGTGGCCGTTGCCGCGCTGCGGAAGCTCCTGCGCCAGCCCGACTGAAACGGTGTAGGTCTGCCCCAGGTTCTCGCGCAGGATGTCGCGCAACGCGATGTCGAGCACGGTCGTCGCAGCGGCGAGGTTTTCCTGTTCGGTCGGATCTGGCGGTGGATCGGCGAAGAAGCTGACGACGGTCTGGCTGCGCGGCTCCCGTCCCTTTTCGACTCGTACGCGCTGCACCGATTCCGGAAAATGAATCGCGAGATCCTTGAACTGCGACGCGCTCCGGCCGGTCGACGGAAGCGATCCGACGTACTGCGCGAGCAGAGGGATCGCATCCTCCAGCTTGAACGCGCCGACCATGAAGAACGTGAAGTCGGCGGCATTGGAAAAGCGTGCATGATAAAAGCCGGACATTTTTTCGCGGTCGAGCGCCGCCACGCGATCGGGAGTGAGCGGCTGGGCCGTGAAGTGGTTCGACGTATTCACCTGCTGCAGGCGCTCGCCGAAGACTTGGCCCGGCGCCTGGTCGCGGTTTGCGACGCGGGCCTGCAGTTGCCGCTTCATCATCGTGAGCGCGTCTGGATCGTCTCCAGGCGCGGTGAATTTCTCATAAAGGAGCTGCAGAGCCGTCTCGAGCTGGGCCGGCGCCGCGCTGCCCGATATCCCGTGTGTCGAAAGCGAAATGAACGGCGAGGCCGACGCCAGCTTGCCGGTGAGGACCTTCTGCAGATCGACCGCCTTCAACCCACCGGTGCCGGAGAGCTCGACGTAGGTCGACGCCAACGACGCCTGCAGAAAGTCGGCGGGCGGCGCGAGCGAGGTGCCGCCGAGCGCGTCCATGATGAAGAGCACCTGGTCGTTCTTGAAATCGGTCGGCTTGAGCCACGCCTCGACGCCGTTCGCGAAGCCGACGATGGTGACGCCGAGGCTTTCGAGCGCACGTCGTGACTCGATGGCGGCGGGTGCGGGTTTCCGCTCCATCAGCTCGCGCGTCATCGTCGTATCGTTCCACGCCGTGACCGCCGTGCGTTCCGCCGTGGCGAGCGCTGCCTGCAACTCGACGTCGGTGGGAATGCGAATGTCGGGCTTCTGAGGCGACACCGCCAGGATGACTCGGCTGGCGTCCGCCAACAGGCTTTGAGCCATCGCCGACGTGTCGGATGCGGCGATTCCCGGCAACACCTGTTGAACGAGCGCATATTCATAGGCGATGCCAGGTGTCGGCTCGTCCTCCAGAAAATAGTTGAGGCATTCCTGTGCGAAGGATCCGCTCTCGGTCTTGTCGCGCTCGTTGTACGCCCGTTCGTAGAACGCGGCCATCCATTGCTTCGCGCGATTCAGTTCTGAAGTGGAGAAGCCGTATTCCCTCACGCGCTTCGCCTCGACGGCGATCGCGTTGGCGCCGTCTTCGAGCTTGCCGTCCTGAACGCCGGCGGCCACCGAGAACGTCGAGACGCCCGGGCTCAGGGCACCATCGGACACGCCGGCCCCGAGAAACCTCGCATCCGGCTTTCGAGTGAGCTCGCCGAGCCGGTCGTTGAACATGTGTTCGACCATGCGTTGTACGAGATCGCGCCGGTAATCGGCGACGCGCAAGCCGCTCTCTTTCGTCCGCTTCCGCACGATTTGGACGGTCGACCGTGTCAGCTCCGAGTCGGTGACGACGCTGACGAGCGTCTGCTGATGAAGCGGGACGGTGCTGTCCGGCAAAGCCGCCACCGCGGCCCTCGCCTTGACCGCTCCGAAGGTGGATTTGATCGCGTCTTCGATTTGCTGCGGCTCGACGTCGCCGACCGCGATCACCGCCATCCGCTCGGGGCGGTACCACGTGTCGTAGAATGCGCGCAGCCGCTCGACCGGGGCAGTGCGGATGACGTCCGGTTTGCCGATCGGAAGGCGCTCGGCGTAGCGCGATTGGTAATAGAGGATGGGAATCTGCTTGTCTCGGACTCGCGAGTTGGCGCCCAGCCCCCCGCGCCATTCCTCGATCACGACGCCGCGTTCCTTGTCGACCTCCCGCGCGTCGAGCGTCAGCCCGCCTGCGAAGTCGGCGAGCGCCGTCAGCCCTTTGGCGACAATGTCGGGTTTGTCGGTGGGGAGATCGAGCATGTACACGGTTTCGTCGAAGCTCGTGTAGGCGTTGACGTGCGGTCCGAGCCGCGCACCGACCGACTCGAAGTAGGAGAACACTTCGCCCGGCTTGAAGTGAGCGCTGCCGTTGAAGGCCATGTGCTCGATGAAATGGGCGAGCCCCTGCTGATCGTCTGTTTCGTCGAGCGAGCCCGCCTTCACCGCCAGTCGCAATGAAATGCGCTTGGCGGGCTGATCGTTCCGGCGGACGAAGTACGTGAGGCCATTGGGCAGCGTTGCCGTGTGCGTGTGGATGGCCGCGTCGAACGGGATGACGTCCGTGGGGCTGAGCGCTTGCGCAGGTGTCTGGGCGAGCACGCGGCCAGACGAAGGGGAAAGACCCAGGACGAGGATGGGCACGAAGAGCGCGGCGGCGCGAGAAAGCCGTGGGTGCATAGCGCCACTCTATCAGGTCTCGGCCCGGCCGCCGAAGAGGACGACTCGACCGCTTGCGGATAGTATGTTTCGAGGTGATTGACCATGGATCAAAACACCGCGCTCGGTGCGCACGTCGCGAAAGCGCTCGACTGGCAGGAGGCGCATGTCGGCTTCGACAAGGCGGTGGCGGGATTGCCACCGGAGCTGCGGGGGCGCCGGCCGCCGGGGCTGCCGTACTCGGCGTGGCAGCTCGTCGAGCATCTGCGTCTCACGCAGCACGATATTCTCGAGTTCTGCCGCAATCCGAACTATGCCGAGCCCCACTGGCCCGACGACTACTGGCCGGCGACCGACGCCCCGCCTTCCTCAGCCGCCTGGGATGAAAGCCTCGCCGGGTTCCGCCGCGAGCGCGACGCGCTGAAGCTCGTCGCCAACGATGCCGCGCTGGACTTGTTCGCGAAGATCCCGCACGGCTCGGGGCAGACCTACTTCCGCGAGCTGCTGCTCATCGTTGATCACAACGCGTACCATCTCGGTCAGCTGGTGGCCGTGCGGCGCCTGCTCGGGGCGTGGGAATAGGGCCATGAAGAAAATCTGCGACACGATCCTCGACGCCATCGGTCACACGCCGATGGTGCGCATCCACACACTGACCAAGGGGCTCGTGAACGCGACCGTTCTGGCGAAGCTCGAGACGTTCAATCCCGGCAACTCGCTGAAAGATCGCATGGCGCTCAAGATGATCGAGGACGCCGAGCGCGCCGGCCTCCTCGAGCCAGGCGGCACCATCATCGAAGGCACGTCGGGCAATACCGGCATGGGCCTGGCCATTGCGGCCGTGGTGAAGGGCTACAAATGCATCTTCACGACGACCGACAAACAGTCGAAAGAGAAGATCGACGCGCTGAAGGCGTTCGGCGCCGAGGTCATCGTGTGTCCGACCAACGTCGACCCCGAAGACTCGCGGTCGTACTACTCGGTGTCATCGCGCCTTGAGAAGGAGGTGGCGAACTCCTGGAAGGCGAATCAGTACGACAACCTCTCGAACACCGCAGCCCACTACGAGCAGACCGGTCCCGAAATCTGGGATCAGACCGACGGGAAGGTGACGCACCTCGTCGTCGGCGTCGGGACGGGCGGCACGATCACCGGCGTGGGCCGGTACTTGAAGGAGCGGAACCCGAAAATCAAAGTGTGGGGCATCGATACCTACGGCTCGGTGTTCAAGAAATACAAAGAGACGGGCATCTTCGACAAGCACGAGATCTATCCCTACATCACCGAAGGGATTGGCGAGGATTTCCTCCCCAGGAACGTCGATTTCGACGTCATCGATCACTTCGAAAAGGTGACCGACAAGGACGCGGCGATCATGACACGGCGGATCGCTCGCGAAGAGGGGATTTTTGCCGGCAACTCGGCCGGCTCCGCGATGGCGGGCCTCCTGCAGCTCAAAGATCACTTCCGGAAAGACGATGTTGTCGTCGTGATCTTTCACGACCATGGATCGCGGTATCTCGCGAAAATGTTCAACGACGACTGGATGCGCGAGAAGGGTTTCCTCGAGAAGACCGGCATGAGGGCGCGCGATTTGGTCGCATCGGGCCTGTCGGGCGAGCTCTTCGCCGTCGAGTCGAACGAGCCGGTCGAGCACGCCGTTCGCCTGATGAGCGAGCACGACTTCTCCCAAATCTCGATTACGCGCGACAAGCGCCTGATCGGCTCACTGAACGAAACGCATCTCTACGAGGCGCTCGTGCGGAACGGTGACATCAAGAGCCATCCGGTCGAGTCGATCATGCAGCCGGCGTTTCCGTTCGTCGACATCTCGACGCCCGTGGATCTGCTGTCCACGATGATCACCCCGCACAACCCGGCCGTCCTGGTCCGCGATTTCAAGACCGAACGAAGACTCGAAGACACGAAGAAAAACAAATGTCTTCTTTTTCGTGCCTTCGTGTTTTCGTGGTTGCCTTTAGGTTCGTGGTTGCCTTTATGATTGCGCCATGGCTGCATACGTGATCTTGAATATCGAGGTGACCAACCCGGAACGCTTCGCCGAGTACGTCAAGGTGGCCGGCGCCACTGTGGCCAGCTACGACGGCAAGTATCTGGCCCGCGGAGGCCGCGCGGAAAAGCTCGAGGGCTCGTGGGAGCCCAAGCGGTTCGTCGTGCTGGAGTTTCCCACCCTGCAACGCGCGAAGGACTGGTGGGCGTCCGAGGAGTACCGGCGCCCGAAGGCGCTCCGGCAGAGCGCGTCGGCGACCGACCTGATCGTGGTCGAAGGTGTCTAACCTCATCGCGCTGACGCGAGAAATCAGCCCCGCCATCACGCAGTGCGAGCTCACGCACCTCCCCCGCGCACCCGTCGATGTCGACGTGGCGCGAGCGCAGCACCGCGCGTACGAACAGTGCCTTGCAGAGGCCGGCTGCGCGGTCGTGCGACTTGGCGCGGGTCCCGAGATGGCCGACTCGGTGTTCGTCGAAGACGTCGCCGTCGTCTTCGATGAGGTGGCGATCGTGACGCGGCCCGGCGCCCCCTCGCGCCGTCGAGAGACCCCCGCGGTCGCCGAGGCGCTCGCTCGGTATCGCGGGCTTCAGCACATCGAAGCGCCAGCAACGGCCGACGGGGGCGACGTGCTCGTCGTCGGTAGAAAGGTCTTTGTCGGCTGTTCGAGCCGAACCAATGCCGCAGCAATCGATCAGATGCGGCTGTTTCTCGGTCCGTACGGATACACGGTGGCGGGCGTGGGCGTCAGCGGCTGCCTGCATCTCAAGTCCGCCGTCACCCGCGTCGCCGATGATCGGCTGCTAATCAATCGCAACTGGATATCGATCGAGCCCTTCTCGACTTTCGATCTCATCGACGTGCATCCCGACGAGCCCAATGGCGCGAATGCGCTGCGCGTCGGCGGCGAGGTTGTCTACGCCACATCGTTTCCGCGCACGCGCGAGCGGCTGGTGCAGAGCGGTCTCTGTCTGCGCTCGGTCGATGTGAGTGAAATCGCGAAAGCCGAGGGCGCCCTCACCTGCTGCAGCCTCGTGTTCGCGGCGTGAGACGACGGCTTTATCACGAAGAGCACGAAAAATTCACGAAGTGTTTTAAACAGTACAGATCTTCGTGTGCTTCGTGACTTCGTGATTCACGGGAACCTGCGATAATAGCCCGTGCCGTTCAGCCATCTCAAGCTCCATCCAAGTCTGCTCCGAGGCCTCAAAGATCTCGGGTTCGCGCGACCGACGCCCATTCAGGCTGACGCGATCCCGCCCGCGCTCGAGGGCCGCGATCTCCTCGCCTGCGCGATGACGGGCAGCGGCAAGACCGCCGCGTTTCTTCTTCCGATCCTTCACAAGCTGTTGGAACGCCCGCGCGGCG
Organism: Acidobacteriota bacterium; assembly: GCA_003222555.1. Lineage (GTDB taxonomy): Bacteria > Acidobacteriota > Vicinamibacteria > Vicinamibacterales > CAVVIG01 > JAHFUJ01. Next base: position 7,251 of record QHWL01000328.1, read on the forward strand.
TGACGCGTGCGCTCGTGCTCACGCCGACACGTGAGCTCGCGGCGCAGATTCTCGAAGATCTCAACGACCTCGCGGTGCACACGCCGTTGAGCGCCGCGTCGGTCTTCGGCGGCGTCGGCATGGGACCGCAGGAGCATGCATTCCGGAACCGGGTCGACGTCATCATCGGCACCCCGGGCCGTCTCCTCGATCACTTTCGCATGCCGTATGCGAAGCTGGCCGGCCTCGAGTTTCTCGTGCTCGACGAGGCCGACCGGATGCTCGACATGGGCTTCCTGCCCGACATCCGCCGGATTCTGCGGCATCTGCCGGCCAGGCGCCAGACCTTGTTCTTCAGCGCCACGATGCCGGCGCCCATCGCGGAACTGTCGCGCGAGATGCTCAAACAGCCGGCGACGATCAATCTCGAGCGGCGTTCGGCGCCCGCCGTGGGGATTACGCACGCGGTCTATCCCGTGCCGCAGCATCTCAAGCCGGCGCTTCTCGTCACGCTGCTGCAGAAGCGCGACATGCACGACGCGCTCGTCTTCACGCGGACCAAACATCGCGCCAATCGGCTCGCGAAACATCTCGTCGAGCATGGGCTCAAAGCCGAGCGCATTCACGGCAACCGATCGCAGCCGCAACGGACCGAAGCGCTGGCCGGGTTCAAGAGCGGCAAGTACCAGGTTCTTGTCGCCACCGACATCGCCGCGCGCGGCATCGACGTCACGGCGCTCGGTCACGTCGTGAATTTCGACGTCCCGGCCGTTCCCGACGACTACATTCACCGCGTCGGACGCACCCGCGTCGGACGCACGGCGCGCGCCGAAGCCACCGGCGCCGCTCTTACGTTCGTGTCACCGGAAGAAGACGGCGATCTGCGCGCAATCGAGCGCGCGATCGGCAACCGGCTTCCGCGCGTCACCGTGCCTGAGTTCGACTACGCGGCGCGCCAGGAGGCGCGGCTCGAAGTCCCGTTGGCGCAGCGCATCGCGGAGATCCGCGCCAGGAAAGCCCAAGAGCGCAGCCGCGCGAAAGAGAAGGCCAGTCGTCGCGCCGCGGCGGAGCGGCAGACCTCGCCGCCAGCAGCCCATGCGCACGGGCCCGCCGCCGGCCGCCGCGCCCGACCCCATGGCCCCGGCCGCCTATGGACCGGCCGGCAACGGTAGAGAGCGCCTGCGGCTATGCCGAGCCGAGGACAGGCGAATCCGAAGGCGAGGCATCAGCGTCAGTTCGCGCCGGGGGTGGGGTCCCCAACGCGGCAGCCGCGTTGGGGTGCCGGCGTGGGGCCCCGGCGCCAATGAAAGAGGATCGACGATGGACGTTCTGCTGCGCCACACCGTCGTCACTGTCGCCTACCGCGGAGGCAAG
>QHWL01000329.1:0-5672 GCA_003222555.1 Acidobacteriota bacterium
CGGTTGTCATAATGGTTAATATTTAACTGTAGAGTGAACTAACAGTCAAGCTCACACAACCGTCGCGATAAACAGGGCGACCACCTCACGAGTCGTTCGCAGAGATCGCTTCGTTAGACCGTTATGCGGCGCTTTACGAGAATTCTGTTCTCGTTGCCGCATAACGGCGGCGCGCACAGCGCGCCCGCGAGGGAGCGGCGCGGGGCGAAGGGCCCCCGCGAGCGACCGAGCCGGGGTGTGGGGCGGAGCCCCACGTTAGTTCGAGCTGGACTTCGCATTCGCCAGACGCGCCGTGAGCCAGGGGCCCAACAGGTCGGTGAGCTGATGCTCCGAAGTGCCGACAGAATCGATTTGCGACATGTGATTGTGGGTTTTCATCACATGGAAGACATGGTCCCTGCCCGCTTCGGTGAGCACGCGATGGATCATTTCGCCCTGCGCGATTTGCGGAGTGTCGGGATCCCATTCGGCGCGAGTGAAGAACAGCGGGATGCTGGTCTTCTTGAGCCCTTCGACCGACGAGGCCGCCTTTACTTTGTCTGGATCCGTGCCGAAAATACCGCCTGGTCGCGATTCATAACCGCCCGAGGTCATAACGGCGCCGATGATGCCTCCACCCTGCTTGTAGTGGTATTCGGGATGCGAAACGTAAATGCCGACCAGGCTCGCGCCCGCGGAATGACCCCAGAGGAAAATCTTGTTGGGGTCGCCGCCATACTTCGCCGCGTTCTGCGCCACCCAGGCAAGCGCGTCCCTCGCATCATTGGCTTGGTCGGGAAGCATGTTCTTCGGTAACAGACGATAATTGATCTCGACTCCGACCATGCCCTGGTCATTCGCCCATTTCATCAAGTTGTCATTGGTGAATTGGCCGGGCGCGTGTTTGTCGCCGCCAGTGAAGCCGCCGCCATGGACGAACACCAGCACGGGCTTGCCCGTGCCTTGGCCGCTCGAAACGACGTCGAGCTTTTGAAGCGGGTCCGAACCATACGCGATGTCGCGCTCCACCTTCAGGCCCGCAACCGGATCCTTCGGCTGGATCGGATCGAAGATTTTGCGCGTGGCTCCGGCGTCGTTGACATGACCCATCGCTGCGACGGCTTTCGCCACCTCGGGCGGCAGGTCCGCGTTCGCGGAGATCGGAACCAAGAGCGCCGCAAACGCAAGCGGTACGATGAATTTTTCCATGAGCCGTCTCCTCCGATTCGTCAGGTCGACCCAGTCGCACATCGCCAGCGACGGTGCCCGGGGCCGATTATCGCCCCGACCGACGGATTGTCAAGAGGATCCGGCGACAGAGGATCCGGTGACCACGCATCTGGTACGACAACGTGGTCGCAGCGACCTCGTAACATCGGGCCAATGATCTCCAACGCTCAGCCCCCGATGGCGCCAACGGGGTTTCGGACCGTTCAGTGAAACGTGTAACCGACGGCGAACTTGAAGCTGGGACTCTTGAGCGCGCCCACCTTGGCTTCCGCGAACAGACCGTTGGCATGAGCGAGCCCGATCAGCCCGTTGAAGCCACCCTCCGACCGCGTATCGTTCGGGAATCTGAAGATGTTGAGGGCCGGGCCGCCACCCACGTACAGGTGCCACATCGAGAGCGCGCGCGGAAGGCGGGGGGCGGTGGGCGGTAAACGATAAGTGAACTCGAAGTTCAGCGCGACAAGCTTGACATCGCTCCCCACGCCCACCTCGACATTCGGCCGAAATCGCAGGCGCTCGGCCAGCTCGCCCGTCTCGAAGTGCACTCCGGCGTAGAACTGATCCGGGTCGGTGCTCGCTCCAGCGCGTACTCCCACTCCCTGGGCTCGAGCGGGGGCGGCAATGACAGTGAGCGAGACTGCGGCGACGACGATCGTCCAGATGAGCTTCATCGATGAACTCCTGCGGATCGAAGATTAGTCGGGAGCGGCCGGTCCTCGGTGGCGGCGCGGGTTGCCGGCAAAAGAACCAGCAGAGCGAAGGCAATCCGGTGCACAACGGGATTATCGCATCTGCCGGGTTATCGGCCGTTACAATGGGTAAGCCGCTTCTGATCGATTATACGGGGAAGACCTCCATGACTTTTTCCACTCGCGTCCGGTTGACGCTCCTCGCGTCGGCGATCGTGACGGCTGTCGGCTGGTTCGGACGGAATATTTGCGGTAACACGCCAGGGCGGCGCGCCGGCCTTTCGGGCCGACGAAGCGGATCGGCCGTTACAATGGATAAGCCGCTTCTGGCCGATTATACGGGGATGACCTCCATGCCTTTTTCTACTCGCGTCCGGTTGATGCTCCTCGTGTCGGCGATCGTGACGCCCGCCGGCTTCGCTGGCGCGCAGCAGCCGACGATCCCCGCAAACGTTCTGGACGCCCCACTCGGTCAGACCGTTCCGGTCGATCCGCTGATTACAGTGGGCAGGCTGCCGAACGGGTTCCGCTACTACATCCGCGAGAACAGACAGCCGCAGGCCCGCGCCGAGCTTCGGCTCGTCGTCAATGCGGGCTCGGTGCTCGAAGACGAAGACCAGCGCGGCCTCGCGCACTTTGTCGAGCACATGAGCTTCAACGGCACGCTGCACTTTCCCAAGCAGGACGTCGGCGGCTTCATGCAGTCGCTCGGCATGCGTTTCGGTGCGCACGTCAACGCGAACACGAGCTTCGACGAGACGGTGTACCAGCTGCAGATCCCCACCGGCAATGCCGCGGTCATCGACAGGTCGCTGCTCATCCTCGAAGACTGGGCACATAACGTGTCGTTCGATCCGGTCGAGATCGACAAGGAGCGGGGCGTCATCCTCGAGGAATGGCGGCTCGGGCTGGGAGCTGACGAGCGGATTCAGGATGCGCAGTTTCCGATCCTGCTGAAAGGCTCGCGCTACGCGGAACGGCTGCCCATCGGCAAGCCGGAGATCATCCAGAACGTCAATCCCGCCCGGCTGAAGCAGTTCTACGCGGATTGGTACCGGCCCGACTTGATGGCAGTGGTCGCCGTCGGCGATTTCGACAAGTCCACGATCGAGGCCGAAGTCAGATCTCACTTCGGCTCGATCCCGGTGGCCTCGTCCCCAAAGCCGAGGCCGGTGTACGCCGTGCCGGATCAATCGGGGACGGTCTATTCGGTGATCACCGATCCCGAAGCCACCTATACACGCATCAGTGTGTCCAGCAAGATGGCCGCTCGCCCGCAGGCGTCGATTGGCGCGTACCGGCAGCACATGGTCGAGCAGCTGTTCGGCGCAATGCTGTCTGGGCGGCTTGACGAGATCGCGCAGGCGCCGAATGCGCCGTTTCTCAGGGCCCAGACCGACCGTCGGCTCTTCGTGCGCACCGAAGAGGCGACAACCCTGGATGCCCTTGTCGCGAGGGGCAGCGTCGAACGGGGCCTGGCGGCGCTCTTCACCGAGGTCGATCGCGTCGCCCGATTCGGCTTCACCGCGACGGAGCTGAATCGGGAGAAGCTGAATCTTCAGCGAGGACTCCAGCGGTCGGTCATCGAGAAGGACAAGAGCCCCTCAGGTCCGCTGGCCGACGAATTCGTGCGCAACTTCATCCAGGCGGAACCAATTCCGGGCATCGTGTACGAGTACGGCTTGAATCAGCGATTCCTGCCGGAGATCACGCTGGCCGAAGTCAACGGCGTGGCCAGCGATTGGATGCCCAATCGCAACCGGCTCGTCGCCATCACCGCGCCCGAGAAGGACCGGCCGTCACTGCCCACCGAGGCGAAGCTGGCCGCGGTCATCAACGCGGCCAGCGGCGCACCGCTGACCGCCTACGTCGATACGATCAGCACGCAACCGCTGCTCTCGCACCTCCCTTCGCCGGGAACCACCGCCACCACCTCGACCAACGAAGCGCTGGGCATCACCGAGTGGCGGTTGTCCAACGGCGTCCGGGTCGTGCTCAAGCCGACGACGTTCAAGCAGGACGAGATCCTGTTTCGGGCCGTGAGCCCCGGTGGCACCTCGCTCGCGAGCGACGCGGACTTCATCCCTGCTGAAACCGCCTCCCTGGTCATCGCGCAAGGCGGCCTTGGCGGCCTCAGCCGCATCGATCTGGAAAAGGTTCTCGCCGGCACCACTGCGTTTGTCAGGGCCGACATCGGCGAGACGGAGGAAGGACTCGGCGGCGGCGCCTCCAGCAGAGATCTCGAGGCGCTGTTCCAGCTCGTGTATCTCACGTTTACCGCGCCTCGGGCCGATCCTGTCGCCTTCGGCGTCCTGATCGATCAGTTGAAGGTCACGCTGGCCAACCAGTTGGCGATGCCGGACAGGGTGTTCGACCAGGCGCTCGATGCCGCATTGAGCCAGAACCACTTGCGGGCGCAGCCGCTCACGCCGGCAAGCCTCACCCAATTGAACCTCGACAAGTCGCTCGCCTTCTACAAGGACCGCTTCGCCGATGCGAGCGACTTCACCTTCGTCTTCGTGGGAAGCTTCGATCTCGCAACGATGAAGCCGCTCGTGGAGCGCTACCTGGGGAGTCTTCCGGCCCTCCACCGGAACGAGGTCCCGAAGGATGTCGGCATGCATCCTCCAGCGGGCATCGTCCAGAAGCAGGTGAAGAGCGGTATCGCACCCCGGAGCCAGGTCAGCATCGTGTTCAGCGGGCCGTTCGAGAACGACGAGATGCATCGAGTGGTCGCCATGACGATGGGCGATACGCTCGCGGGAAACCTGCAACGAACACTACGGGAGGACCTGGGCGGCACCTACGGCGTCAGCGTCGTGGCGAGCTTCACGAAGCGTCCGGAGGCGGAATATCGCCTGACAATTAATTTCGCCTGCGACCCGGCTCGCATGGAAAGCCTCGTCAGGAGCGCGTTCCAGGTGATTGACGAGTTCAAGAGGATCGGTCCGGGCGAGCAACAGGTCGGCGACGCGCGCGCGGCGTTGATGCGCGATTTTGAAACCAACAGCGGGCGGAACGACTACCTTCTGAACCGGATCGTCTTCAAGTACGAATACGGCGAGGACGTCAAGGAAGTCTTCAACATGCGGGCGTTCTACGACCAGCTCACCGTGCCGATGCTGCGCGACGCGGCGCGGGCGTACCTCGACACGAACCGCTATGTGCAAGTGACGCTGCTGCCCGAGACGAGGTAGCGCTGAACGTGCGCCTGCCGACGATCATTGACCGCGAACGGTGCGACGTTGGAGCGATGAGCGGCCGCGTTTACAGGCTGCAGCCTTTCTTGGTTTCTTCAAACCCGTCGAACAGGCGCCCGGCGTTGGCTCCCGCGAGTGTGTCCAGGCGGTGCGGCTGGCCTTTCTCGACGGTGTAACGTGCGACGGCGCCTTTGGAGCGAAGGAGTTCCGCTTCCTTCTTCATCTCGCCGTGCCACATGTACTGATCCAATTCGCCGACGTACATGAAGACACACATCTTCGAAATCGCCTGAAGCTTGGCGGCGCTGGGTTGCCACATGTATCCGGGAAAGGCGGTGACGGAGAGAAAGTACTGCGGATTGGCCGCCGCGACGTGAAATGCGGCGATGCCGCCGTTTGACGGTCCGGCGACGTGAAACTTGTTTCCCTGGATCTTGTAGTCCGCCAATATCGTTTTCAGAAAGTCAGGGAAGATGCGTGCGCCGTCCTGGAAGAACAACTGATCGTCCGGCGCGGCGGGAGCGATGACGATATAGCCGCGCTTCTCAGCCTCAGCACGGAAGTTGCGATTCAG
>QHWL01000329.1:5857-6132 GCA_003222555.1 Acidobacteriota bacterium
CCGCCGGAAAGGCCAGCGCCCATCTCGATCTCAGTTGGTTCATCTCGAAGGCTCCTGTGACGTGCGGCAAGTATAGTGGTCCGTGGGGCGCTGTCAAGTTAACGATGAGGCATCAGTTGCACGCCGCTGGCCTGGACCCGGCCAAGTAGAACTGAGTCCTGGGCTTCCGCAGGCCGCAACCCGAGTCGGGAATATTGGTTCCTCGTTGGGTTTCGAAGCACCTATAATAAGCCCACACAAGTATGGGAGGGCCTGATGACTAAGCGCTGGCCGGT
>QHWL01000330.1 GCA_003222555.1 Acidobacteriota bacterium
TATTCGGGCTCGAAAGCGACTCGGCGGTGTTCGCCCGCTACCGCGAGAGCCGCCGCGGCGAGCGCGAGTATCTGCGCCTCGAGCCACACGAGCTTCCACCGGCGACGGTGCACCAGGCGGCATAAGGGACAGGTGTGGCGACGTTTGAACGCAGAGCTCGCAGAGCACGCTGAGAAATCCTTGGGTATTGTTCTCTGCCTCCTTCGGTTATTGAACTCCGAGGAGCTTACTGCAACGGTCCGCTCTCATAGTCTCTCCGCGGTCTCTGCGTTGAACGTGATTTGTTCACAATCTTGCAAGGCCTGCGCCGCTACCGGCGCCGGCGACGTTCGAACAGGCGGCGGCCGCCTGTCGTCTAAAGTAATGAACAGGGGGACACCATGAGCTCGCAAGCGCGTCTGTTTCGGAATCCCGCGGCGGGACGAATCGCCGGAGTGTGCGCAGGTATCGCTGAATATCTCGACACCGATGTCACGCTCGTACGGCTGGCGTGGGTTGTTCTGTCAATCGTGCCGGGCGGCTTCGTCGGCGGCTTGGTCGCCTACATTGCCGCATGGGTGATCATGCCCGACGCGAGCCTTCGCGCGGCTGTCGACGGGGGCGTCCGTCGTCTGACCCGCTCCAGGGTCGACCGGAAGATCGCAGGGGTGTGCGGCGGGTTCGCCGAATACCTCGGCGTCGATTCGACGGTGGTGCGGCTCATCTGGGCGGTGCTGACGGTCGTGCCGGGCGCAATCGTGCTCGGGGTTGTCGCCTACCTGGCCGCCTGGTTCATCATGCCGGGATCCCCCGCGCCGCACGCTTCCGTCGCACCGTCAGTACCGTCAGTCTCCTGAGCCGGTCGTTCGCATTGGTGGCGTGAGAAAAGGAACTATCCACGGCGCGTTCTCAGGCGCGGGCGATCCGGCTGCGGGCGCGTTCCTCGTTACGCTGCCGACGACGCGGCGTCGAAGACCGCGACAGGAAACAGGGACGCGCGCTCCGCCATCGTCTCGATCTTCCCGTTGAGCGTCGCGCCTTCCGCGACGCTAATCGCCGGCGCGAGCAGGTCTCCCTCAATCGTCGCTGTTGCGCGAACGACAATGCGCACGTCGGCCGTGAGGGATCCGTTCACCTGTCCGTCGATGATGATCGTTTCCGCCGTCACGCGGGCAGTCAAGCGGCCGCCCGCCGCGAGGGTGAGCGCGTGACCCTTGATTTCGACGGTTCCGTCCACGCGGCCGGCAATCGTGAGCGGCTCATTCGCGATCAACGTGCCTTTGATGAGAATCGATGGACCGATCGCAGCAGTCGTCTCCATAAGAAGGCTCTCCTCAGCGATGCCGGCGCACTCGCAAACGGCGTTCCGTGTGAAGGAAATGCCGAACGCTCGGAAAATCCGGTCTTTCGACCGATCTCCAGCGCGGACCGTTCCAAAATAGGACGTCGCACTCACAATCTTGTATGCGCTCAGCCGTAAAACGCTTTAAAAGGGAACGTTCGCGGAACGACCCGGCGTAGGTGCCGAGCCAAAGGGGAAAGAGCGTTCGAAAGGAATCGTCCACGACTTTGGCCAGCTTCGCCCTGTCGCCCAGGATCTTCGCGTCTTCGGGGTTGTCGAGAAACAGCCATCGTCCAACGAAGATCCATTCCAGCGCCGCGGCGTTTCGGCAGTTCAACAGCCACTCGACGGCTCGCTCCGGCAAGAAGTCGACCGCGGGCGGGTGATTCGAATACTGAATGAACCCGCCGTTGGCGCGCATCCACTGGGCGAGCTCACGCTTCCACGATTTCTCGAGCGTCTGCTGAAATCGATCGAAGAATGCGAGGATCCGCTCCTGCCCTGTCACCCGGTTGGGATCTCGCCCGGTTTGAGAGAGATTGAAGCCGAGGCCGATCCTCAAGCAGTTCGAGGTGAGCGGGGGGCTGCTGAACCAGCCGAGGTTGAACTGGGGTTCCCAGCGACCGCCCTGGTGAAAGGCGAAGATATGGCCGGTTGAGTTGGAATAGAAGCTGTTCGCGTGGAAGAATTTCGACCCGCTCTCTCCCTGCCGCTGACGGCTTTCGACGATCCGGGCGGCGGTAGTCGAGGCGTTGATGGTGTCCAATAGCGCTTCGATCCGTGGCTGGAGCGTCCTGAGGGCCTCGTCGGGCGAAAGCGTTTCGAGGATGGCAAATTCACGTGCAGAAAACCCAGTCGTCGCACGTTCCTTGGCCGTTGGCGTCAGGGCTCTCTGTCTGCGAACCTCGGCCAAGAGATTCGTGGCGATACCGTTCGTGGGATTCAGCGCCAACGCCGCGCGAAGGGCCGACACGGCCTCGTCGAAATTTCGTTGTTCCAGATGGCAACGCCCGAGCCGCGTCCATGCCGATTCATGTTTCGGCGCGCGCTCGATCAGTTCAGCGTTCACGCGGACGGCCTCGGGTCCGAAGTCCGCTTGTTTCATCAGTTCGAGCGCCCGTCGCTCGAGTTCTGATACCGGTACATTCATGGCCCGCCAAGTCTGCGATGTGTGATTGAAAAAAGAAAGGACCCCAAGGCTGCTACGGCGCCACGTGCGCACGGATCTGTCGATTCAGCCGGTGAATCTGGCGGCGGACGCTCTTGAGCGCGTCGTGGTCGTGCGCCGCGACTGCCGTGTCGCGCTTCTTCTTGAGGTCCCGGATCGTCGCCTTGATGGCGGCCTTGTCGATACCCTCAACGTGATAATGGCCGTGGGTGTCGACGCCGAGCGCCCTGCACAACAGGGGTAGCAGGTGCTCTTTGTTCAATTGCGAATAACCCTGGACCGCTTCGTGCTTCACGTCTTTGGCGATGTCCCTCAGTTCCTGGATGGTCTTCCCCTTCAGTTCCTGGAAAGAATAGGCCACAGGCACCTCCGTTGCTGGAAGTGAGCATCCTAGCAAAAGTGACCGGAGTGTGCAGGACTAAAATCCTGCGCTACAGTACGAGTTCACGGTTGCCGTGGGGCGGTCCTAGACCTGCCTGTTTAGTCGTCGCGCGGGTCTTTGGACCTGCTCATCAGTTTGCGATCCGCCGCAAAAAGCGAAAGGCCCAACATGATCAGCCATGTTGGGCCTTGGCGTGTGAATGCCGGCAGCGACCTACTCTCCCACACAGTTTCCCATGCAGTACCATTGGCGGTAGCAGGCTTAACTTCCGTGTTCGGAATGGGAACGGGTGTGACCCTGCTCCTATGACCACCGGCAAACTTGCTGCCTGGGGTCCCCCCTTCGCTCGCTAGACGAGCTTCGGGGCAAGCCTTAGGTGGCTTGCCCACCGTAGCGCCGAAGGCGCGGAGGTGGGGTCGTCCCAGACAATCTTGATGTCAAAGAACCTGAATTGGCAACTGAACATCCTGCAAACGGCAGTTTTCCCAACTCACTTCACGCAGTCGTTTCTGCGTGCATTAGTTAGAAACAATTTATGGTCAAGCCTCACGGCTGATTAGTATCGGTAAGCTCAACGTGTCACCACGCTTACACATCCGACCTATTAACCTGGTCATCTTCCAGGAGCCTTTAGAGGCCTTGCGGCCTGGGAGATCTCATCTTGTGGAGGGTTTCACGCTTAGATGC
>QHWL01000342.1 GCA_003222555.1 Acidobacteriota bacterium
ACGAGGAGCGAGAAAACGGCGCGCATCGGCGACTCCCCCGACTGTACTGTGCAACCGGCCGGCCAGTCGAGACCGATGGAAAAGCTGAAATTCCGGGCATAACGGCCTGGCCGACTGCTCTCACGCCAGGACACATTCATTTGAAGGGGACACTAGATGCCCCGTTCAACGCTCGTATAACCATTGTATTTACAGTCACTTAGCAGAACAAGAAAGACGACGATTCAGGTACGCGGCTTGCGTTAAGATCTGTCGAGTCAAGGAGATTTTCCATGTTTTCGAATCGACTGGCATTCGCGGCGCTTGGCGCCGCGTGCATCGTTGCAGCGGCCGCCGGTGGCTACGTCGCGTCGCGGACGAATGTAACGCCGACCGCGTCGCTCGCCACGACCGCGCCCGCATCAACGGCGCTCCCACCGACGACTATACCGGATCGTCCTGTCCAGGAAACCGAAGCGGTTATCGGAGACACACAGGCTGCGACGCCGGCTCCGCGGGCGGCTGCGTCGAAAACCACCGGGCCGGCGCCGACCAAGCGCCCGGAAGCGCCGGCACGCAGCGCGGCACATGAGACGAAGGCAGCGCCGGCGGGCACCCAGCGGCAGGATGCGCCCCCGACGCTCGATCGCAGCTGGCCGAGCAGCAGTGGCTCGACACCGCCGCCAGCTACATCGAGTCCGCCTTCGTCGCCGACTCCGGCCGCACCGGCGGCAGCCGACACCAGCGCCGCACCTTCGCACGCCGACGATCGCGCGGCGCAGGAACCGGCGCGCGCCCCCGAACCGCCGCAGAAAGCGTTCGAAGAGCTGGTGGTCTCCGCCGATTCAGTCATCGGCCTTCAAACTGAAACGTCCCTCACGAGCGAGCGCGCGCGAGTCGAGGATCGCGTGGAAGCACGTGTGACGCGCGACGTCAAGGTCGGCGACAAAATGGCGATTCCGGCGGGCGCCCGTGCGATCGGATCGGTCACGCAGGTCGACCGTGGCGGCAAGTTCAAGGAGCGGGCCCGCCTCGGAATCCGCTTCCACACGCTCGTGCTGGCCGACGGCACGCGGCTTCCGATCACGACCGAAACGATTTTTCGCGACGGCACGGCGCCAGGCAATGAAAGCGCCGCCAAGATCGGCGGCGGCGCGGTGGGCGGCGCCATCCTCGGCGCGATACTCGGCGGCGCCAAAGGGGCCGTGATCGGCGCCACGACCGGCGCCGGCGCCGGAACTGCAGTCGTAGCCGCCGGCGATCGCAACGCGGCGACGCTACCGCCCGGCACGCCACTGACGGTCCGCCTCATTTCGCCTGTCACGGTGACGATCGAGAAGTAACGGGATGGAGACGGGAGGGGCTGGAGCGGCGGGAGGTGATCCCTTCCTGCCCTTCCTGCCCCACCCGCCCCTCCACCATCCTCCGCGCAGACGTAGTAGCATCATGGGGGCTTTTTCAAGGAGCTTGACCTATGCGAACCTCTATTTTCGCGGCGTTTCTCATCAGCACGTGGCTCGCGGCACCGGCCGGCGCCCAGCAGATCACGAAGGATTCAGTCCCAGGCGTGACCAACTTCGCGCGGCTCGAAACCACGGTTGCCTGCGGCGGCGTCATCAAGACCTCCGCCGTGGCGGAACTGAAACAGATGGGATTCAAGTCGATCTTCGACTTGCAGCTCCCGACCGAGACGGGGGCCGACGTCGACGGCGAGGCCGCGGCGGCAAAAACCGCTGGGCTCAACTTCGTTCACGTACCGTTCACCCCCGCGTCTCCAGACACCTCGTCGGTCGATAAGTTTCTGAAAGCGGTCGTCGAGCCAGGCAACGAGCCCGCGTTCATTCACTGCGCCGGCGGCAGCCGCGCAGCGGGATTCTGGTTCATCAAGCGCGTGCTCCTGGACAAGTGGGATACCGATCGCGCCATGAAGGAAGCCGAAGGCCTCGGCTTGACGAACGGCGCGGTGAAGACGTTCGCGCTGAACTACGTCCAGACTCACACGCGATAGAGAGAGCCTCTCTTCGCGAAGCGAGATGGATCCGGCCAGCTTCCGGCGTCACGGCCACGATCTCGTCGACTGGATTCGGGCTCTCCGTCGGTTCCGTGCCTTCCAAGGCAGCGCTTTTGTTAGTGCAAAAGCGCGTTCAAGGCCCTCATGATCACGGTTCGCCCCGCAGACGAGCGGCTGCGCACCAATATCGGCTGGCTCGACAGCCGCCATACGTTTTCGTTCGGCGAGCACTACGACCCGCGCTGCATGGGTTATCGCGCACTACGCGTCATCAACGAGGATCGCGTCGCCCCGGGTAGAGGATTCGGCACCCACCCGCATCGCGACATGGAGATCCTCTCTTACGTACTCGAAGGCGCGCTGCGGCATCAGGACAGCCTGGGTACGGGTTCTGTCATCAAGCCAGGTGACGTCCAGCGCATGACGGCGGGTACGGGCGTCCTTCACAGCGAGGCCAACGCGTCGGACACCGACGCGGTGCACTTTCTGCAGATTTGGTTGCTGCCGGAAAAAAAGCGGCTCGCGCCGGGGTACGAGCAGCGGACGTTTCCCGTGAACGACCGACGTGGACGCCTCGCGCTCGTCGGGTCTCGAGACGGGCGCGAGGGGTCGATCACGATTCACCAGGACGTGGATCTGTTCTCGGCCGTGCTCGCCGGCGGCGATCGCGCTTCGCTCGCGCTCAAGAGCGGTCGGCACGGGTGGCTGCAGGTCGCGCGTGGCGCCTTACACCTCAACGGCGTCGCGCTCGGCGCAGGGGACGGCGCGGCCATCACCGACGAAATCACCGTCGAGCTCGTGGCAACCGCCGATTGCGATGCTCTGCTGTTCGACCTCGCCTAGATATCTATCCGCCACAATTCATTCCACGAATCGGCGTCATCTTCGGTCACGAGCGCGACGACTCCATGCTGCGGAAACGGGACGGGCGTGCTTTTTCGGCCCGTCAGCAACAGCGTCAGCAGTCGCGGCAGATGCGGATAGTGACCGGCGATCAACACGTCGCGCGATTCGCCACGCAAGCGATCGCGAATCCACTCGGGGGGATCGTCTGGTTGAAGGTCGCGCGTCGCGGAAAACTCCGCCAGCGCGTTGCAGGCCCGCCAGAAAGCTTCGGCCGTCTGCCGTGCGCGGAGCTTGCCGCTGTGCCACACGACCGTTGGTCGCGCGCCGCGGGCAGCCGCGTCAGCCGCCGCGCGAGCCACTGCCAGCTCGCCGATAGGCGACAACGGACGCCGCGCGTCGACTTCGGGCCCGACCGCGTCGCCGTGATGGACGAGGAACAGATGCATAGGCCCGCGCAGGCCGTCAGAGCCTATGAAAAAATGCAGCGATTGAACGCAGAGCTCGCAGAGCTCACGGAAAAAATGCAACCACGAAGACACGAAAACACGAAAAGTACATTGGCTTTCTTCGTGTCTTCGTGCTTTCGTGGTTGCCTTATCAACATCGAGAACTTCTCTGCGCCCTCCGCGGTCTCTGCGTTGACGTGTTTTTGTTCACAGGCCTGTGGAAACGGCGTTAAGGGGTCTTCTTCGCCGCGGCGTGCGCGTAATCTTTCTCGCCGGCCAGGATTCGAACCTTCAGCCGGTTCTCTGGCAGAGGCAGCGGGCACGTCGTGTACGGGTTGAACGCGCACGGCGGGTTGTACGCCTCGTTGAAGTCGAGCACGGTCGTTCCG
>QHWL01000343.1 GCA_003222555.1 Acidobacteriota bacterium
CGGTCTTGATATTGATGCGGCGGACGTTCAGCGTCGGAGACTTCGACGTTGGCAATTGGATCCGGACCGAGGCCCAATCGTTCCCGATCAGCCAACGTTGGCCTCGAATGCCCTCAACTGAAATGACCACGCCTACCGGTGTCTCGCCGTGTTACTCCCTCGGCGCCCGCATCGGGATCTCGGCCCAGCGTGGGTTCCCGTCGACAAACACGCTGGCATACTCGTCGGTCCGGCGGTAGCGCCGGCCGTCCTTCCCGCTTTCCCACTCGTACAAGCCATCAATTGCTCGCGTGTGCGTCACGCGGGGCAGCGGCATGCGCGCCCGAGTCGGTATCGAGACTGCAAGGAGAAGCAGGCCGGCGGCAAAGATCGCGCGCTTCGGCGTCATCTCCACGAACGGGCGGCCGGCCCCGCTGTCAACACGGATCGGAGACGAAAGCACCAGCAGCAGCCCGGCGGCGATCCAAAAAGAATAGGCCACTTCGCTCACGAGCAGCGGATGGCCGGTAATGCAGGTGAGGAGAAACGCGGCGACGCCGGCCGCCAGCCCAAGCACACGATAGTCATCGGGCGCACCGGCGAGCCTCTGCGCGACCAGCCAGGCCGTTCCCGCGAGCAGAATCGCGCAGGCCGCGAAACCAACCATTCCGATTTCCGCTGCCAGCTGGAGAAAATAATCGTGAGCGTTTTCTGCGCCGTACGCCAGGGCCAGCGGCGGCGTGAAAAACAGCGGTGAAGTTGGATAGTACTGGCCAACGCCAATACCGAACCATGGACGTGCCTGGATCATCCTGTAACTCGTCTCGGCGAACTGGATTCGGAAGCTGGTCCCGCGATACGCCGGATCTTCCTCCCTCTCCCGTTGCAGCGTGAAGCTGACGACGGCGATGACGATGACCACGAGGGCCAGCAACCGGTGGCGGTGCTGTGGGGACCAGTGGCGGGTCATCGACCAGCTGGCGGCGGTCGCAATCGCCAACAGCGCGGCGGCATTGGCGGATTGCGAAACGCACAGCCAGAGTCCCACGAGCGCGCTCGCCGCGACAACCGACCATCCAAGCCGCTTCGAGCTCCGCTCGCGGGCCGCCATGCCTGCGGCGAGGCACAGAAGCAAGGCAAAATACGATCCGGCCGCGTTGAGGTCCGAGACATGCGCCACCACGCGGTCACCGATCAGTGCGTGTCGCGCGAGAACGGCGGGAAAGGCAATCCCCCACCACAACAGCAATGCGGCACCAGCCGCTGCGACACAACCGACCCCCAGCGCCTCCGGGAGCCACACCGCCAGCATCGGCTTCCTCCGTAGCAGCACGACGACGGCCGCTGAAAGGCCCAAGCCTTCGACCAGTCTCGCGCCACTTATCGCGCCGATCGGATCGCCCGCGATGACGTTGAAGTACGCGCGGCCCAGGATCGAGGTCGCGACCATCCACGCCCCGGGAGTCGTCCTTCGAATGTGAAGGGCCTGTACCGCGATCGAGGCGAGGACAATTGCGGCAAGGCCCCACGCACCGTACCTGACCGCCATGGTTGGGGAGGGTCCGGACTTGTGAGTCAGAACGGGCCTCAGCAGCCATCCGGCGAAGAACGCGACCACCGCCGCCTCGGCGACGCGTATGGGAGCTTCCAGCCCGATCCCGATGAGATCGCCCAATGGCGTGATGAGCGCAACGACGATTAACGCCTCGGCCGGGCTGATCAGCGCGAGCACGCTGACGGCGACGATGATCGCACGCGCCGCGAAGGCCAGCGAAGGCGAGATGGCGAGCGACCAGATCAAATAGAGGGGCACGATGGCGAGAGCCACGCGGCCCAGAGCGCGGACACCTTGAGGGCTGGACATTTGCGAGGTCAGCGACGCTCGCCGATCGCCGCGGGCGCAGGCCGATGACCCGAGCAATGACGGCAATCGGTCACGACGCGCGCCCACCGTTCTGATCGATTGTGCGCTTCAGCGTCGTCATCTGGTCCTGGAGCGTCACGAGTGTCATTTCGAGGCCGGCGACCCGCGTCTCTTGACGCCGGTCCCGCGCGAGCATCGCCTCCGATCGTTTCATCAGCTCGTCGGCGACCGCGTTGATGGCGCCTGACAACCCGCGGAGCAGGCCCGCCACATCGCGGTCGCGGGTGTCGACGTAGGGCGTGACCTGCTGCAGGAACATCACGAGCAGGCTCTGAAACCTGACCATCTCGGCGAGCTGATCGCGCAGCACGGTGAGCGTGCCTTCGATGGCCTCCCCGGTGTGACGCTGCGCCGGGGCGTTCCTGTTGATGTGATCGACGACGGCCGAGTTGAACGCCTGCTGCTGCTCGAAGAGCGGCGCGACGACGCGCCGAACGGAGGCGGCGAAGCGGCCGCGCCATCCGGCGCCGGCCGGTGGCGCGACGATTTTCCACAGCGTGTTGAGCGGGACGATCTGATGTTCGTCGAAGGCCGGCGGGGGATGCGGAAAGCGGTCCGGAAGTTGCTGAATCGCGCGATCGAGCCTGGTCAGCGCCTCGTTGTACTTGCGGTCGGCCGCGTCGCGCTCGGCTTTGAGTAACGCGAGATCATCGGGGGTTGTGGGCATACTGCGGATTTGGGTTAACGTCCGACGAGCCCTTCTATCGGGCTGCTGGCATTCGCGTACAGCTTGCGCGGGATGCGTCCTGCCAGGCAGGCGAGGCGGCCGGCGCGCACTGCGAGCTTCATCGATTCAGCCATGGCGACAGGGTCCTGCGCCCCGGCAATGGCCGTGTTCATCAGCACGCCATCGGCGCCCAGCTCCATCGCCAGCGCGGCGTCGGAAGCCGTACCGACTCCCGCATCGACGATAAGCGGCACGCGCGCGAACTCGCGGATGATCCGGATGTTGTTCACGTTCTGGATGCCAAGCCCCGATCCGATGGGCGCGCCGAGCGGCATGACGGCCGCCGCGCCAGCGTCCTCGAGCTTCCGGCACACGATGGGATCGTCGTTCGTGTAAGGCAGCACGACGAAGCCCTCCCGAACCAGCACCCGCGTGGCCTCGAGCAGCTGTTCGGTGTCGGGGAAGAGCGTGCGCTCGTCGCCGATCACTTCGAGCTTCTCCCAGTGGGACAGGCCGGCTTCGCGCCCGAGCCGCGCCGTGCGGATGGCCTCGTCCGCCGTGTAACACCCGGCGGTGTTGGGCAGCAGAAAGTACTTCGACGTGTCGATGTAATCGAGCAGCGAAGCGTCTTTCGGTGCTCGCGGAGCCCCGGCCGCGCCCGGCAGCGCGATGTTCACGCGCCGCACTGCGACGGTAATCATTTCGGCGCCCGACGCTTCGTGCGCCCTCACCATGACCGCCGCCGACGCGTACTTGCCGGTGCCGACGATGAGGCGCGAGGAAAAGCTCTTGTCCGCAATGATCAAATTATCCGAATTCATGAAGTTACCCGCCGCCGACAAAGTTGACGATTTCAATCTGATCCCCCTCGTGCACGACAATTTCGTCGAGCGTCCCTCGTTTGAGCACGACGAGGTTATGCTCGACGGCGACGCGGCGCGCGTCGATCGCGAGTCTGGCAAGCAGCTCGCTTACGGTAAGGGGACCGGGCATTTCGACGCGGTCGCCGTTGAGTTGGATCGTCAACGGAATAAATGGATGTGCTGACGCACCCGGGCTCATTTTAGCGCACATCTACACAGAAGGCCCCCTTTCGGATAAGGATCAAGGGATGGGATTGGACCGTGGAGCCGTCGTGTCGTGGTACGAGCGGAACCGCGCGCGCTCGCGCGCGCTGTTCGACCTTCTGGCTGAGGATGCCTATTACAGTCAGCCGATTGACCTTCGCCACCCGGTCGTGTTTTATGAAGGCCACCTGCCGGCATTTTCGTTCCTCACACTGGTGAGGAAGGGCCTCGGCTGTCCGAGCATCGACCCGCGGCTCGAAACGCTGTTTGCGCGTGGCATCGACCCAGCCGAGTCGCAGGCATCGGGTGTCAGCGAAATGCACGATCGCCGCCTCGAGTGGCCGAGCCGCGACCTCGTCCGTCAATTCGCGCAAGAAGCCGATCGCCGCGTGCTCGACGCGCTCGAACAGGGAGACGTGGACCGGCGCGGGCATCCGCTGCTCGATCGCGCCGAAGCGGTCTTCGCTATTCTCGAGCACGAGGTGATGCATCAGGAGACGCTGTTGTACATGTGGCACCAGCTGCCGCTCGAAAAAAAGCGCCCGCCGGCCGGTTACGCGTTGCGCCCCGACGGACGCGTCCCGTCGCCGGAGTGGCTCGACGTTCCCGCCGGCCGCGCGACACTTGGTGTCGACCGCAGCTCGGTGGCTTTCGGCTGGGACAATGAGTTTCCCGAGTGCGCCGCCAATGTGCCGGCGTTTTCGATCGAGCGGCACAACGTCACCAACGCCCACTTTCTCGAGTTCGTCGATGCCGGCGGCTATCGGGATGAGCGATGGTGGAGCTTGGAGGATTGGCGCTGGATACAGACCGGGCGGGTGGGTCATCCGCTGTTCTGGGCGCAGCACGATGGTGCTTGGTACTGGCGTGGCATGTTCGATCTCATTCCGCTTCCGCTGGCGTGGCCCGTGTACGTCAGCCACGCAGAGGCGGCAGCGTGCGCGCGGTGGCGCGAGGCCCGGCTCCCGACCGAGCCCGAGTACCAGCGAGCGGCCTTCGGGTCGCCTGGCGGTGAGCGCCGGCATCCATGGGGCGACGCCGAGCCCGGTGCAGCCCACGGCGTGTTCAATTTCTCGAGTTGGGATCCGGAGCCCGCCGGCAGCCATCCGGCAGGCGCGAGCGCCTGGGGTGTCGAGGACATGGTCGGCAATGGGTGGGAGTGGACGAGCACGGCATTCGCGCCGTTTCCAGGATTCCGCGCCATGGCATCGTATCCTGAGTACTCGGCGGACTTCTTCGACGGCGAGCACTTCGTCGTCAAAGGCGCCTCGCCCGCGACCGCGCGCGAGCTTCTGCGGCCGACCTTCCGCAACTGGTTCCGCGGCCGCTATCCGTATGTGTACGCCACGTTTCGCTGCGCGAGAGGCCACGATGAGTGACGTCGACGCCGTCCCCTCGCCGCGTACGCACCAAGAGGCGGCATCCATTGCGCGATTCGCGAACGATGTTCAGTACTATCTGAAGCTCCAGCCGCGCCAGCTTCCCTCGCGCTATTTGTACGACGCGCTGGGGTCGGCACTCTTCGACGCGATTTGTCTTCTGCCGTGGTATCAGATCACGCGCGCTGAAATGCAGCTGCTCGCGGCCCATGGGCGATCGATTCTCGCGCACATTCCGCATCTGACGACGATTGTCGAGCTGGGGCCGGGCAGCGGCCAGAAGCTGGCGACGCTGGTCCGCGCCCACCGGCAGCGCTCCCTGCGGCTGGACCTTCATCTCGTGGACGTCTCACCGAGCGCGCTCGCCCTTTCGAGTCGCACGCTCAGCGCTGCGGGGGACGTCCGTATCGTGACTCATGAAGCGTCCTACGAAGTCGGGCTGGCCGAGGTCGCGCGGGAAGCTCATGCCGGGCGGACGCTGGTCGTCTTGCTCGGGTCCAATATCGGTAACTTCGACCTTCCAGGGGCGCACGCATTTATGCGCGGCATTCGTTCTGCCCTGGCCAGTGGAGACGGGCTTCTCATCGGCGCCGATCTCGTCAAATCCGAGCGCGAGCTGCTTCTTGCCTATGATGACCCGCTCGGAGTGACCGCCGCGTTCAACCGCAACCTGCTGCTGCGGATCGACCGCGAGCTCGGCGGCGACTTCGACGTCACCGCATTCGCCCACCAGGCGGTCTGGAACGAGACGGAGTCGCGTGTCGAGATGCATCTGGTCAGCCTCCGGCGTCAGCGAGTGCGGGTCGCAGCCGCCGAGCTCGATATCGTGATGGAGGAGGGCGAGTCGATTTGGACGGAGAGCTCCTACAAATACCAGCCCGCCGATCTCGTCGTGATGCTCGAAGGCGCTGGATTCAAGCTCGCGGAACAGTGGATTGACAGCCAGGCCGCTTTCGCGCTGACGCTCGTTGAGGCCGTGTGAACGTCGCTTCACGAAGTCACGAAGCGCACGAAGGTACACGAAACTTTTGATCAAAGCCTACATGGCCTTCGTGGATCTTCGTGCCTTCGTGATACGCGTCTGTGAAAAGCGTTCTAACGTTGTCTGACGCGAGGCGGGCCAAGAATCTCTTCAGTGCATGCCGGAGCCACCCGCCAGCTGCTTCACCAGCTCTCCGATCACGGCCTTCGCGTCGCCGAAGAGCATCCATGTCCGGTCGGCGAAGTAGAGTTCGTTGTCGATGCCGGCAAACCCAGGGTTCTTGCTCCGCTTGATCGCGAAAACGCTCCGCGCCTTGTCGGCGTCGATAATCGGCATTCCGTAGATCGGGCTGTTCTTGTCGGTACGAGCCGCTGGGTTGACGACGTCGTTGGCGCCCACGACCAGGGCCACGTCGACCTGGGGCATGTCGGGGTTGATTTCGTCCATCTCCACCAGGTCGGTGTAAGGAATGTCGGCCTCGGCGAGGAGCACGTTCATGTGGCCCGGCATGCGGCCGGCGACCGGGTGAATGGCGAACTTCACCGTGATGCCCCGTTTTTTCAACTGGTCGTAGAGCTCGCGCACCTTGTGCTGGGCCTGGGCCACGGCCATCCCGTAGCCGGGAATAATCACCACGAAGCTCGCCTGTTCCAGGACCTGCGCGGCCCCTTCGACCGTTTCGGACTTGTAGACCTTCCGCTCCCCGCCTTCGTCCGCCGCCTGCCGCACCTGACCGAACGCCCCGAACAGCACGTTCGTAAAAGACCGGTTCATCGCCTTACACATGATGATCGCGAGGATGAGCCCGCTCGATCCGTCCAGAGCGCCCGCCGTGATCAGGAGCTTGTTGTCGAGCACGAAGCCCATGGCGACGGCGGAGAGTCCCGCGTACGAGTTCAGGATCGCGATCACTGTCGGCATGTCGGCCCCGCCGATCGGGATGATGAGCAGAACGCCGAAGAGCAGCGCCAGCACGATGATCGCCCCGAAGAGCGCCGGCGCCCACCTAGCGGTCGGATGGAGCGTCAGCGCGACCGCGAGGGCCAGGGCGACGCCAAACAGCGAGAGGTTGCTCAGGTTCTGTAATGGATACGTGACCGGCCGCTGCGGAACCCACTTCACCTCCTGCAGCTTGCCCGCAGCCATGAGGCTGCCAGTGAAGGTGAGGTACCCGAGGATGATCTCCGCGATGATGGCGACCATCCTGAAGGTTGTGAGGTGCTCGGGTCCCTCCAACAGCCAGAGATAGTATTCGGCCGTGCCCACGAGACCCGCCGCGAGACCGCCAAAGGCGTGGGACAGCGCAGTCCGCTGCGGTACCGCAGTAAGTGGCACCATGGCGAGCGGGATTCCCACGACAAATCCCGCGACGATCGCCAGGACGATCCACCAATGGTGGATGACGGCCGGATCGGCCCACGTGACGACGACCGCGATCGCGGTGCCTGCCACTCCGGCGTACACACCTTTCCGGGCGGTCGACGGGGTATTCATCCAGTGCAGCGCAAAGATGAACAACGCCGAAGCCACGAGGTACGCCAACTGACTGATGCCGTACATCATGACCGGCCGCCGTCGCCGCGCTTGTCGCCGGTCTTGAACATCTTCAGCATCCGGTCCGTGATGAGGAACCCGCTGACGATGTTGGTCATGGAGGCGAAGAGGGCAATCGCGCCAAGGATTCGAATCCGGAGCGGGTAATCTCCCCCGGTCACGATGATCGATCCCACAACGGCGATGGCCGACATCGCGTTCGTGATCGACATCAAGGGTGTGTGAAGAAGCCGTGACACCCTGCGGATCACGCCCAGTCCGATGAAGGATGCCAGAACGAAGACGTACAGCGTCGCCCAGATGTCCACGTTTGATCTTCCTTATCTCGCGGGGCTCGGGCTCCACCGTGCCGCTCGCGATGTCGGCCGAGTCTTCCTATGCTCGTGAGCCCCCACCCCGGCGCCTCGCTTGGGGCGGGCCGCGGGCGCTGTCATAGGCCCGCCTTCTGCATGGCATCCCGAGTGCGCGCGTGCTTGACGTCCCCATCGTGGGTGATCAAAGCGCCCTGCTGAATGTCATCGCTGAAGTCGAGCTGAAACGCCTTGTCTTTGGTGAAAGTCTGGACGAACGACGTCAGATTCCGCGAGAAGAGGAGGCTCGCGTGAAACGGCATCGTGGCGGGGAGGTTGAGCGGCGCCATGATGGTGACACCGTCGACGTGAACTGTCTCCCCGGGCTTCGACAGCACGCAGTTGCCGCCGCCGTCAGCGCCGAGATCGACGATCAGCGATCCTGGTTTCATGCTCTTCACCGTGTCGACCGAGATGAGCCGAGGCGCGAACACGCCGCCGATCAATGCCGTGGTGATCACCACATCCGACTTGGCGCACTCCTCGGCCAGGAGCTGGCTCTGGCGCAGGCGGTCCTCCTCCGACAGCTCTTTCGCGTACCCGCCGCCGCCTGCCGCGCTGTCCTTGAGCTCGATGCCCACGTACTTCGCGCCGACGCTCTCGATCTGCTCCTTCACCTCCGGCCGGACGTCGGTCGCCACGACGTTGGCGCCCAGCCGGCGAGCCGTGGCAATGGCCTGCAGGCCCGCAACTCCGGCGCCGATCACGAAAACTTTGGCTGGAAACACCATCCCCGCTGCGGTCATGAGCATAGGGAAGTACCGATTGAGCTCGACGGCGGCGATCAGCACGCCCTTGTAACCGCCCAGGCTGGCCATCGACGAGAGAGTATCCATGGCCTGCGCCCGGGTGGTCCGCGGGATGGCATCGGTCGAAAAGGCGGTGACCTTCCTCGCCGCGAGCGCACGCACGGACTCGAGGTTTCGGAGTGGCATGAGCGAGCCGAGGTAGATCGTTCCGGGTCGCATCCATCCCGTTTCGTCTCGCCCGGACTCGCCGGCAGCCGGTGCGGTGACCTTCAGCACGAGGTCGGCCGAGCCAAGAAGGACCGCTGGATCGGGTTCCAGAGCGACGCCGAGCTCACGATAAGCGGCGCCCGCAAAGCCTGCGGCCTCGCCGGCGCCTGACTCCACCGAAATCTCGTAGCCCGCTTGGATCAACTTCTTGCACGACTCTGGCACGAGCGCCACTCGCAGCTCGCCGAGGGCGGTCTCTTTGGGTACTGCGATGCGCATTCAGCCTCTCAAGAAGGTTTGTCGATCCAAGCGGCCCACAGATTCTAGAGCATTTATCCATGAGGGGTGATTTCTGCAGGCTGTTGGAAAACGTGGCACGAGGCCTGGCCCCGCACTCGCAGGCCTGAAGAGCCTGTGAAGCAACCGTTAGCCGCCGAGACCGCCGAGATCGCGGAGAAGAAAACGCAAAGAATTCTCGGCGTGCTCTGCGTGCTCTGCGGTAACGCTTCTATCCGCTGGCAGCGTACACTGCCGCGCCCAGGAGTCCTGCCTCGGTATTCAGGATCACCTTCACGGGCATGGCTTCGAGTAGTGGCTCGAGTGGGGCCTTCTGTCGAAACGCACGCATGAATCGGCCGTCTGTGAGCGCCGTCAGGATCTTCGGGGCGATGCCGCCGCCGACGAAAACGCCGCCGGTCGCGACCATCCGAAGCGCCAGGTTGCCTGCTTCGGCGCCGTACGCTTCGACAAAGAGTTCCAGCGCTTCGACGCAGCCATCGCAGCGCCGATCCAGGGCCGCCGCTGAAATAGCCTTCGGTGCGTCGGGATCCTTCGGGATCCTCGAGATTGATCGCTGCCGCGCAAGGGCCCCGATGCGTGACGCGATGCACGTTCGTCAGACCAGGTCCCGACACGACGCGCTCGACTTCGGCGCGGCCGTAGCGTCCGATCAAGTCGCGAAGCAGCACGATATCGCGCTCGGTCCTCGCTGCAAAGTCGGCGTGGCCGCCTTCAGACGGCGATGGGATGAACCGGCCGTCGACGTAGTGAAGAAGCGCTTCGCCCAGGCCGGTGCCGGCGGCGATGAGCGCGCGGTTACCGCCCGCGACCGCCCGGCCCTGCTGCAGCACGTGCACCTCGGCGGCGCGCAGCACTGGCACCGAGTAGGCCATCGCGTGCAGATCGTTCAGCAGGCTCACGTGTCGCAACTTGAACTTCGTCGCGACGCGTCGCGCATCCACCCGCCACGGCACGTTGGTCAGCTCGGCGACGTCTCCCATCACCGGTCCGGCGACGCCAAAGCAGGCCGATTCGAGCGAGGCCGCTTTCGTCGCATCGTCCTCGAGAAACGCCGCGATCATCGTCGTGAGATCGTCGAAATCGAGCGTGGCGAAGACGCGCACGGCGAGCGGACGGGGACGCGCCGGAACCGGATCGAAGAGCCCGAGGAGCGTCTTGGTGCCGCCGATATCACCGGCCAGCAGCATGCGCGGCTAACCTTGATTTTCGCGTGGCACAGGCTCCCCACGGCGCCGGCGCCGAACTCTCGTCGTGGCGTAGCCACGGGGGCTGTTTGCGATTGACATTCGACCCATTCTCCTTCATCTTGAGTGCCGGTCCCCAGCGCTCCAGTCGGAGCGGAGGCCGTTTGCCCTCACCCTCGTCTGACGTGCCGGATCGCCAGCCACTGGCGGGACAGCTCGTCGTTTTTACCGGAAAACTCAGCTCGCTCGGCCGCAAGGACGCACGGGCGCTCGTCGCGCGCCTGGGCGGCGACACGGCCGACGACGTCAACGCGAAGACGACCATGCTCGTCGTCG
>QHWL01000344.1 GCA_003222555.1 Acidobacteriota bacterium
TTCCCTGGAAATATGGTTTCAAGAGCATCAAATCAATCGTGAAGATCAGATTTGGCGACCAACAGCCCACCACGACCTGGCAAATCGAGGCGCCGCAGTACTACGCGTTTTATTCGAATGTCAATCCGGGCCGCACTGCTTCCACCTTTCGCGACCAGGCCACCGAACGACGCCTTGGCGAGTTCTTCATGCGAAGAACGTTGATGTTCAACGGCTACGCCGATCAGGTCGCCTCGCTGTATGCCAACATGAACCTGCAGAAAGACTTTTAGTGCCCATGTGCCAGGTTTAATCCCACCGGCTTTCAGCCGGTTAAGCACGTGGGCATAGCGGGAACCACGATCGTAACTATGAACAAACTACCGCTCACAGGCGGCGCGGCGGCGACTTTCAGTCGCGCGCAGAGTCTACCGCCTTTCAGGCGGTAGTTTGTTCAACAGCTGCGGCCGCGACATTCGCAGGTCTGAATGAAGAGCCAGTGAAAAAATACGACGTTTGAACGCAGAGCTCGCAGAGCACGCGGAGAAATCCCTAAGCATTTCTTCTCTGCGGCCTCGGCGGCCTCGGTGTTGAACGTGATTTGTTCACAGACTCTGAAGGCCTGCGCCACGACGGATTCTCTGCGGGCTCCGCGGCCTTTGCGTTGAGCGTTGTCTAGGTCAGAGCACGAGAGTGAGCAGACCCGCCAACACCAATGCACCGGCCCACATGAGATCCACATTCACCCACGCCTTTCGAAGCACGGCAAGGCCGAGCCTTTCGTAAACGATCGCCGCGACGAGGACGGTGACCATCAGATAGCCGGCCGTATGAATCCCGACCGCGAGCAAAGCGGACGGCAGACTGCGAACGCCAGCCGAGTGGCGAGCGTGCTCACCTGCTGAGACCCCGAACAGAACGGGCAGCACCATCAAGCCGGCGCCATGCGCGGTTGCCATCAGGAATGACCATAACGTCAGGTCGCGGAACCCGACACGCATGCCGCCGCCTTTTGGATGGCGGTGACGGATGAGGCGGTAGCCGCCGAATGCCAACAGGGCCGCTGCCACGATCACCTTGAGATGTCCGAGCGACACGACGATGCCGAGCACGCCAGCCGCGGCGATGGCCAGGGCAACCGCCAGAACGTGTCCCAGCGTAATGGGAATCAGCGACCAGGCGACCGCGGCGCGGCGCCGCTCCTGCATGCCGAGCGCGACGGCGAACAGCCAGCCCATTCCGGGGTTCAGGCCGTGGTAGGCGCCCAGCAGAAAGAGAGCCGTCCAAGCCCAGGACCCCGCGCCGCTCACGCGTAGCAGTACGAATCCGAGGATGCGTCGCCGCCCTCGAGTCGGACCTGATGGGGACGCTGCTCGCCGAAATCGAGGAAGAACTTGCGATCGAAATCGATGCCACCCCGTGGCTTCACATCCATCTTCGCCATCCACCCGCGGACACCGTCGGGATAGAATTGCTCGTCCCACGGCACGTAGAGCGAGTTCGTGAAGTAGACGCGGCGACCGTCGCGGCTCACCTCGACCATCTGTGGTCCGCCGTTCAACGAGGTCTTCGGATTGCTGGGATGTGATGCGCGCCGGACGATCCCGCCGATGTGCACCGAGCCGGTCAGCTTCGGCTTGAATGGATCCGAAACGTCGTACTGCCGGAACTCACCCGTACCCCAGCAAGAGATGTACAGGAACCGGTCGTCGAGCGAGAGATTGATATCGGTGATGAGCGGCGGAACCGCCTTGAACCCTTTGAGCAGCGGCGGCAGGACTTCCGGATCGGCTGGTTCGGCTGGAACCTCGATGATCTTCTCGATTCCCCACTTGCCGTTGTCGCGATGCCAGAGCCAGATGGACGCCGAGAGATCCTTCAGCGACACCACTACGCCGAGAAATCCGTAGGCCTTGGTGGGATCGTGCGCCGGTCGCAACTCGAGCGTCATCTGCTGTTCCTTGCCGAGATCGAGCGCCTGCTGATGACGGCGGCGGCGCAGGTCCCAGATGTGGAGCTGGTGTCCATAGCCGCCGGCCAACAGAATCTCAGGATTCACTCCGCTCTGCACCATGTTCGGAGTGCCCCACTCGCTCGAGATCAACGTGTCGAAGCCGAGGTGCCACCAGAAGTCGTAGGCGAGCGTCTGCGGTCCGCGGTCGAGTTCCCACTTGCCGAGGACGTCGAAACCATCCGGATCCATCATGAACAGACCACCCGGACCGTCACCGTTGGATGACCCGAGAGCGCTCATGTAGATTCCGTCCGGGCCGCAATGCGTCGTGTGGGGGGAGCTGTAACCGGTGCGCGCGGCCAGCTGGTCGGCATCGATCACTTTGACCAGCGTCGGCTTGCGCGGGTCGGGTTTCGTATCGATGATATGAGTTCTGGATGACGCAATCCCCGGAACAATCAGGTAACGCCGCTCCATGTGCGGATGGGGCGCGTAGGGGCACAGGCAGGAACTGCACGCGTTCCAGCCGAAGTGGTGCAGCTCATCGCCGGGATTGGGCATATCCAGTTGCCCGACCACGTTTCCGTAGCCCGAGGAGGTGCTCTCGACATCCACGACGGCCAGTCGGTCGGGGCGGCCGTTCTTTTTGGGGCTGACGACAGCTACATAGGCCAGCTTCTCCGGGGGCGCCTGCATGGCCATCTTGGGTGAAGGGTAGAAGGTGGGATCGGGTTTCCAGAGCGCCACGTGTTCCTCCTTTTGTGTTTCGATTCAAACCGAAGGTTGGAGCATATACTAGCCCGGCGTTTTCTGAGCCCGAATGATTCATGAGCGCAGATATACTTTGAGGGGTCGGGAGTCGTTTTCAGATCTTGCCAGGCAGGGTTGCCGTTTCTGAAAACGACTCCCGACCCCTAGAGAGCCCCAAAGTGGACGTTCATCTGATCGACGGCACCTACGAACTGTTCCGACACTACTACGCCCTTCCGTCCGCGCGCGACGGGGACGGCCGGGAGGTCGCGGGCGTTCGCGGCGTGCTCGCGTCCGTTCTCGGGATGATCAACAGGGGCGCGACCCACGTGGGGGTAGCAACGGATCACGTCATCGAGTCGTTCCGCAACCGGCTCTGGCCCGGGTACAAGACGGGCGCCGGCATCGAACCCGACCTCCTCGACCAGTTCCAGCTGCTCGAAGACACGCTGTCCGCGATGGGTATCGCGGTCTGGCCGATGGTGGAGTACGAAGCCGACGATGCCCTGGCGGCCGCGGCGGCCGCGGCCGCTCGCGACGCGCGCGTCGATCGTGTGATCATCTGCACGCCCGACAAGGATCTCGCTCAGTGCGTGCGCGGGACGCGTGTCGTGCAGATGAACCGTCGAACGCGCAGCATCCGCGACGAGGCGGGTGTTGTCGCAAAGTTCGGCGTGCCGCCGGTGTCGATACCCGATTATCTGGCGCTTGTGGGTGACGCGGCGGATGGCTATCCGGGCTTGCCCGGCTGGGGCGCCAAATCGGCGGCTCGCGTTCTCGCCCGCTACGGCCATCTCGAATCGATACCGGC
Source organism: Acidobacteriota bacterium (assembly GCA_003222555.1). Lineage (GTDB taxonomy): Bacteria > Acidobacteriota > Vicinamibacteria > Vicinamibacterales > CAVVIG01 > JAHFUJ01. The sequence goes on from QHWL01000344.1 coordinate 3,495, forward strand.
CGACTGGCGCACCTGGCACGTGAACGCTGCCAGCCCTGGCATGCTTGCCGAGACGCTGGCTCACGAACGCGACCGCGCCTTGCTGTTTCGCGCGCTCGCAACACTTCGAACCGACATCTGTTTGTTCGATTCCGTCGACGATCTGCAGTGGAAGGGTCCCACACCTGCATTCGCGCCGTTGGGCGCCCGACTCGACGCGGCCGTCAGCGAAAACCTCCCCCGGCGAGCGCACGACTCTCGGCGCGAGCGTGGCGAAGAGTTCCTCCCGCGGTAGAACGAGCTCTGC
>QHWL01000345.1 GCA_003222555.1 Acidobacteriota bacterium
GAAGCAATCTCCACGTGGCCTTAAACCGACCGTGGAGGCGTGGCGACTGATCGCCACAGACGACTGCCAGAGAACGTATGAGAACTCTCGAAACCTGTCAAGCTCAGGATTGTCGCCTGCCGCTTTATGCCGGGTCGATCGCCTGTCGGCGTTGTCTCGGGTTGTCTCAGGTGGCCTCGTCGCCTCGTTGACCGGTTTGTGCTGACGATGCCATCGTCGTCCAGAGGACCCTCACCATGGAAGAAGCCCGCATCATGCAAAGGGAGAGCGGCGACAGATCGCCGCGCGCAGTTGCGACGACTGGTGCGCCGAAGCTGCTCGATCGTGTTCGACATGTCATCCGCGCGAAACATTACAGTCGTCGAACCGAAAGCGCCTACGTCGACTGGATTCGGCGATACATCCTCTTTCACCGGAAGCGGCATCCCTCTGAAATGGGCGCGACGGAAATCGGCGCGTTTCTCAGCTGGCTCGCGATGAATCGACGCGTCAGTGCCTCGACACAGAATCAGGCGCTCAGCGCAGTGTTGTTTCTGTATCGCGACGTGCTGCATTTGAACATCGACCCCATCGAACACGTGACGCGCGCTCGCATGCCCGTTCGTGTGCCCGTCGTCCTCAGCCGCGACGAGGTCGCCCGCATCATGAAGAATCTCGATGGCGTCCCGTGGATGATCGTCGCTCTCCTTTATGGTGCCGGGCTGCGGTTGCAGGAATGTTTGGAGCTGCGCGTGAAGGACATCGATCTCGAAAGACGGCAGATTGTGATTCGGCGAGGCAAGGGCCAAAAAGATCGGCCAACCGTCCTGCCGACTGCTGTCATTGAGCCGCTGTCTCGTCATCTCGACGCTGTGAAGCGGCAACATCTCGGCGACCTCGCGCGAGGCTTGGGCCGTGTCGTATTACCGTTCGCACTGGACCGAAAGTATCCGAACGCCGCCTCCGAATGGGGATGGCAGTTCGTATTTCCAGCCTCTCGCGTCTGTACCGATCCACGATGGGGACCACCAACCCGCTTTCACCTCCACGAGTCCGTTGTCCAGAAGGCCGTCGCCGAGGCGGCGCGGCAGGTCGGCATCACCAAGAGAGTAAGTCCACACACCTTCCGGCATTCGTTTGCGACACATTTGCTCGAGGATGGTTACGACATTCGGACGGTGCAGGAGCTGCTCGGGCACGCCGACGTCAGCACGACTATGGTGTACACGCACGTTCTCAACCGCGGGCCGCTGGGTGTGCGCAGCCCCCTCGATCGGCTGTGAACGTGTAGCGTTCGGGTTAGCCGCCAGGAAGGGCGGCCAACCAGCCGCGAGGCGGGGTTCGATGGAACGTCGAGAAATCGTCGCTGCTCAGTGAGTTGACTGCTGCGCGATGGTGACTCCAAACGCTCGTGTCGCCGCGACCGCGGGCGTCCAACGCCGCGCTCGCGGCCAACCAGGTTCGCCGTCGCTGACAGAGGTAGCCGTGCTAAGATCCGCGCGCACAGAAGCATGCGGTTAGGAGGATCGCTCGCGGACTGTCGCGGATGGCCGCGAAGGCAGCGAGCAGTCTACTCCAAGAGAAGTTAGGCACCTACGCGAACAAGAACCTTGGGTTGAAGGGTCTCAAGAACCCGAAGAACTTCGGCAACCATAGGTTCGAGAGACTCGAGCCGGTTGGTCCTGGCTACGAGCACGACGACGGCAATCGGCAGGGTCTTCAAGTTTTGCTGGAATTCGATGTTCTGGTCGGCAGTCAGCAACGCGTCGAAGTCGGCAGCGGCTTGCGTGAGAAGCGCGCCGTTGCTCAGCCTGGTCCAGCCCATTTGAACGACGGTGCGAACATCGTGACCTACCAGTAGGTCGGTGAGTGGCCTGGGTAGCGATTCATCGAGCAGGAGTCGCACGAGACGTCAGCAGGTCCTTGGCCACTTCGAGCGCCGCCACGGCTTGCTCCCGCGTAACGGAGGGAAAGTCGTCGAGGAATCGCTCCAGGCTGTCGCCGGCGGCGAGATAGTCCAGCAGGTTCTTGACCGGGACGCGAGTGCCCGCAAAAACCGGGGTGCCTCCGAGCACGTCCGGATCGCATCGCACGACAGTTTCAAGCGTCGGCATTTTCGCCCCAAGCCATACAATCCATGGTACACCCAACCGGGTACGGTGCCTAACCCGCGTTGCACCAGACGGCCGCCCTGTGCGAGGAGGAGCGGCCGCTGGTGAACGCTGACCGTTAGACGGTCATGACGGCAGGTGGCTCGTTCCTTTCTTGGTGAGACGACAATGCGGCTTGCATTCGTTGTGCTTCTCGGATTCGTGGCGACCGTTCTAGAGACGAGCCGTGTCGTCGGCCAGCCCGCGGCAGACCTCCAGGAACCGGTGCGTTACACGGTGATAATCCCCGGCAGCTCGGTACCAGGCACATTGACGCTGACGCACCTGAATCCTCCGCCAAACGGTCAGCTAGAGCCTGGAGCGGAGGCTGTCTTGGCAATCCGCTGCTCGGTGCCGCGTGGATTCGTGATGTTCTTTCACCTCGAAGGCGCGAATGCACCGGGGCTGCCGGCTAGGCGAGCGCCATTTCGGACACGCGGTCACGGAATTTGTCGGTCACTATCATCGCGAGCGCAATCATCAAGGGCCGAGGAATGAGCTGATCGAACGCGTCGGGCCCTCTGTCGTTTCGAGGGCCGGATCCGTCGGCGGCTGAGACTCGGCGGCTCGCTCAAGTACGGCGAGCGGACGGCGTGGCGTCCGCGAGGACAGGCTTGGTCGAGCTCGGCCGATGGACGGGACATTAGGGGCCTCAGGAGAGAGAGAGGACACTATGCGCATGAAATCCGTGCTGTATTCAGTGCTCGCATCGTTTGTGCTCGCCAGCGCGCTGTACGTGCCCGCGCGCGCGGCCGGCCTGAACATCGAGACCGCTACAATCGCCGATTTGAACGCGGCACTTGCCAGTGGAACGTTGACGTCCGAGACATTGGTAAGCGCGTACCTCAAGCGGATCGAGGCGTACGACAAGAAGGGCCCGGCCATCAACGCGATCATCACGTTGAACAAGAAAGCGCTCGACGAGGCGCGGCAGCTCGATGTCGAACGCAAGAACGGCCACGTGCGCGGACCGCTGCATGGCATCCCCGTCGTCTTGAAGGATAACTACGACACCGTCGACATGCCGACGACAGCAGGCTCGCAGTTGCTCGAGGGCCATATGGCCAAACAAGACGCGTTCTTGGTGAAGAAGCTGCGGGAGGCGGGCGCCATTGTGCTTGGCAAGGTGAACCTCAGCGAGTTCGCTGGCAGTGGCGGAAGCGTCAGCGGCGCGACCGACCCCGCGATTATCAAGGCTGGATCGGTTCCCAACGGCGCGAGCTCCGCGGGCGGGCAGACCAAGAACCCTCACGAGCTCCTGCACGGTCCCGCAGGATCGAGCGGCGGAACAGGGGCGGCCATTGCCGCCGCGTTCGCGCAATTCGGCTTGGGCACCGATACCGGCGGATCTGTCCGTGGCCCGTCATCAGCCAACGGAATTGTCGGTCTGAAGCCGACGCACGGGCTGCTCAGCCGCGCGGGCATCGTGCCGCTCGCGCTGTCGTTCGACACGGGCGGACCGATGGCACGCAGCGTCTACGATGTGGCCGTGGCATTGGGGGTCATGACGGGCGTCGATCCCGCCGACGATGCGACGAAGAAGAGCGAGGGGAAATTCGAGCGCGATTACACGAAGTACCTGAAGACGGGCGCCCTCAAAGGTGCCCGCGTCGGGATCGCGCGGGACTTTATGGGGAAGGATGCCGGCACCGATGTGATCGTGGAGGCCGCCATCGCGACGCTGAAGAAGCTCGGCGCGGCCGTCGTCGACCCGA
>QHWL01000391.1 GCA_003222555.1 Acidobacteriota bacterium
CCAGAGCTCCGGCCTCGCGGACACCACCATCCTTTCCGCGTCCGGATTTCCCGTCGAGGAAATTACCGGCGGATGCTTCTGCTGCCGCTTCAACTCGCTGACGGAAGCAGCCGAGCGGCTCACGGCTCGAGTGATGCCAGAGGTCTTCCTGGCGGAGCCGGTCGGCAGCTGCACGGACCTCAAGGCGACCGTCTCGTACCCGCTTCGCCGGATGTACGGCGACGACTTCTCCGTGGCGCCGTTCAGCGTCCTGGTAGACCCTGTTCGGGCGTTGCGCGTCCTCGGGCTCGAAGCGGGCCGCCGATTTTCCGACAAGGTGCTCTACGTGTACGGCAAACAGCTCGAGGAAGCCGACGTGCTCGTTATCAACAAGATCGACGCGGTGGCCACGGCCCGGTTGGCGGCGTTGCGGGCGGCTCTGCGCGAGCGATGTCCACGCGCGGTGCTGTTCGAGGTCTCGGCAAAGACGGGGGCGGGTCTCGAGCCGTGGTTCTCGCACATCCTGGCTTCCGACGATGAGAGTCGCGCGAATCTGGACATCGACTACGACGAGTACGCCGATGGCGAAGCGCGGCTCGGATGGCTGAACTGCACGGCTCGCCTCTCGGGCCGGCCGTTCGACGGTAACGACTGGGTCGCGCGCCTCGTGGAAACACTGCAGCGCCAACTGCGTCGACTCGACATTGAAATCGCTCACCTCAAGATGACGCTGACACCGGCGGAACACGACCGCGACCTGTGCGTCGTCAACGCCGTCAGCACGGACGCTCCGCCGGTCAGCGCGTTCCGTCTGGAGGACGTCATAGACGCGGGCGACCTCATCATCAACTTGCGCGCGGAAGGCGACCCGGAGGTGCTCTTGCGTGAAGCCACAGGTGCGCTGACGGCACAGGCGGCCAACGCGGGCCTCGCCGTGACGGTCGACCACATCGAGCACTTCCGGCCGGGCCGGCCTGTTCCAACCCATCGCGTCGTGATGGCATGAGGGCAATGAACACGCAGCGACGAATCGTTTATTGCCATTGCGCTTACGCCCAGGTCGTGCCTGCGGACGTGAAGCAGGACGTGCTTCGCCGGCTGACCGAGTCCGGCACGTCGTTCGATGCGGTCGCCGACCTCTGTGAGATGGCCGCGCGCCGTGATCCGTGGCTGGAGGGCGTCGCGTGCCAGGGACCGACGCAAATCGTGGCCTGTTATCCCAGAGCCGTAAAGTGGCTGTTCTCGTCCGCAGGAGCGCCGCTCCCGGAACATGGCATCCGGATTCTCAACATGCGGACGGAGGCGGCTGAAGCCATTGCCGCGGCACTCGAGACCGCGGAGGACGTGGACGCATGAGCGCCCCGCTCGCGCGGTCGCTGCGCGTCGTGTTGTACGAGGGCGTGGGCAGCCGTTCGATTGCCGACGCCGATCGCTTCGCGATGATGACGACGCTGCTGCAGGGTGGATACGCCGTGACGAGCGTTCGTACCGGTTCACGCACCGCTCCTGAGGGCGCGCGCACGCCCATCGTGGTGCTCGGGCGCTTCGAGCACACTCCGCCCCGCGAGGCCGAGTCGGACTCGGCTGCCGCCCCTGTCTTCTTCCGCGACATCGAGGGCGTCGACGCGCCGGCCATCGCCTCCATCGTCGAATCCGTTCACGCGGAAGCCGGAACCCGACGACCGGGCGGATGGAAGCCGTGGTTTCCCGTCATCGACTTCGGCCGCTGCACCAACTGCATGCAGTGCCTGACGTTCTGTCTGTTCGACGTCTACGGGGTGTCGCCCGACAAACAGATCCGCGTGCAGAATCCATCGAACTGCAAGACCGACTGTCCCGCTTGCTCGCGCGTGTGCCCCGAAGTCGCGATCCTGTTCCCCAAATACAAGATGGGGCCGATAAACGGCGACGAGGTGCGCGAAGAAGACATCCATCGCGAGAAGATGAAGGTGGACATCTCGGCGCTGCTCGGTGGAGACATCTACGCGGCACTCCGCACCCGAAGTCAGGAATCGAAACAGCGCTTCGCGCGAGAGCGTGACGACAAGCGCGCCCTCGAAGAGCGCCGCCGGTGCCTTACCAAGCTGCAGGAGCAGCTCGATATCCCGCCCGAGGTGCTGGCCGCGCTGCCGTCGCTCGATCAGATTCGCGCCAAGACCGAGCGAGCGGTCGCGGCGGCGATCCAAAGGCAGACGCCTGCGGGGACTGAGCAGCAATGATCCCTGCACTTGCGATGCGCATGGTGCGCGAAACGGATCCGAGGCTGCTGTGGAAGCTCTCCTACAACTTCGGTTACAAAGGCATGCGCTCGGTGCAGCGCTTCAAGAAACGCCTGAAGCGAGGTGAGCACTTTCCTCCGTTCCTGTACATCTCGATCATCAACAGCTGTAACCTCCGCTGTCAGGGCTGCTGGGTCAAAGTCGATGGGCCTCGCCACATGATCGATGCCGCGGCGATGCGTCGCGTGATTGGCGACGCGAAGCGCGAGGGAAACAGCTACTTCGGGATCCTCGGCGGCGAGCCGTTCATGCACCCGGAGCTGCTACAGATTCTCGGCGAGCACCCGGATTGTTATTTCCAGATTTTCACGAACGGACAGCTGATCACCGACGAGATCGCCCGTGAGCTGCGCCGGCTGGGTAACGCCACGCCGCTCATCAGCATCGAAGGCACCGCGCAGGTGAGCGACGAGCGCCGCGGGCAGCTTCGCGTGCTGGATCGTACGCTCGTCGGCCTTGAAAACTGCCGGCGCCACAGGCTCATCGTCGGCGTCGCCACGAGCGTGTGCAAGACGAACATCGACGATCTCGTCAGCGAAGATTGGCTACGTTCGCTGATCGCGCGGGGCGTCCACTACGCGTGGTATCACACGTATCGCCCTGTGGGCGAGAACGCGTCCCCCGATCTCGCGCTTACTCCCGAGCAGGTTCTCCACGTGCGGCGCTTCGTCGTGCGCATGCGCACGAAGCTCCCGATGGCGCTGGTGGACGCCTACTGGGACGACCGCGGCCAGGCCCTCTGCCCGATGGCGACCGGGATCAGCCATCACATCAACCCTTGGGGTGATATCGAGCCCTGCCCGATTATCCAGTTCGCCACCGACAGCATCCATGATTCCCGGGACCTCTTCGACGTGATGCAGAGCTCGGCCTTCATTCGCGACTTCCGCGAAACGGCGGCACAGACCACGCGCGGGTGCATCGTGCTGGAGAGACCAGACCTCGTGCGGGCGCTCGTCCTGAAGCACAATGCCCCTGACACGACCCGTCGCGCGGACGGGGCCGGGCTGACAGAGCTCGAGGCGATGCGGAGCCGGCACAGCCAGCACAGTCCCGGCAACGAGGTGCCGGAAGAGCACTGGGCGTACCGATTCGCCAAGAAACACTGGTTCTTCGGATTCGGCGCGTACAGTTAACGGCCCAGCACAGCCATGGAACAGCCCCGCCTGGTTCTCCCTCGCCTGCTGCCGATTCGGCAGGAGCGGCCGCCGCAGGAGACGATTCCGCAGACGCGTCTCGAGCGCGATCGCATCAAGGCCGTGGTC
>QHWL01000392.1 GCA_003222555.1 Acidobacteriota bacterium
GAACCGCGCGCATCGCTCGCCAGCATGGTGCACGAGTACGTCGGCTGGATCGATCGGTCATCGGTACCCAGTTCCGGTCTCGAAAGGTCAAGGTGTAGGCGTCGGCTGATCGCGTGTCGCTGGCGCTTCGCTGATCGGAATCGGCGCCCCCGCGACCCGATCGCCAGCGTTGGCCCTTCCACGAGTTCGAGCACCAAGGCTGCTGCGCCACCGGTTTCCTCAAGGCCGAAGATCGTGCCGAAATGCCGGTGATTCAACGACGCGAGCACCTGCGCCTCGCGTCTGAAACGCGCAAAGCAGTCGGCGTCAGCAGCGAAGACATCGGGCAATGAGTTCAGAAATCGAACTGCACGCTGATCTTGGCGAACCGCGCCGCGGTGATGTTCAACGGATTGAGATACGTCGCCCCGTAGGGGGACGTGGAGTACACGTCCGGCGTGCTCGAGTTGAACACGTTGAAGATGTCGAGCGCCACCAGCGTGCGGGTCCGGCTGTACTTCAGAATCTTGCCGAACCGCAGATCCGCGTCGTTGAGCCGTTCGCCGTACAGCGCGCCGGGCTCGACGATGTTCAAGAACGTGATCGCCTGACCGTTCGAGAACCCTCGGCCGAGGGTCGTCTGGGCCGCCGTCACCGTCGCAACGCCGCCGAGACTCTGATTCGCGACGCTCGGGAAGTTGTTCCCGGGATAGGGCAGGCTGTGGAACGTGCCGCTGACGAGCACCTCCACCTTGGGCACAGCGTACGTCACCAGCCCTTTGACGTTCGTAAGCCATGTCGACTCACGATGGCAGAAGGCGGCCGGCCACTGCGCGGTGGAGCCGATAAAGGGCGAGCCGGTGCTCAGCGTGCCGCCGTTGCTCGCCGGCACATAGATGTCGGGATGCTGTGCGGCCACGCCGCATTCGTCCTCGATGGCATTCCCCGAACTGGTGCCGCCCTGTATCGTCAGGTTGCGTAAGCGCGCGCTCACCGTCACGTCAACGCCGTTGAAGCGGTTGAACGCGCCTCCCAGAGCGTCGGAGAACGAACGGTAGTTGTCGAATTGACCGAACTTTGCGGGCTTGGTGTCCAGGAAGGCGAGTGAGTAGTTGCCGCCCCGCGGAAGCTTGGTGTCCGCCGGGACGTTGAATACGAACGGATCGAAGTCCGCGAGGGTCGTCGCCCGATTGACGGTATAGAGGAGGTTCCCCCAGGTGCGGCGGATGTAATCGACTTCCACCGACACCCTCGGCGCGACCTGTTGCGCGATCCCTGCGGTGAGATCCCAGCTGTATTCCCGCTTGTTCCACCCGCTGGTGATACCCGGATCCAAAGCGAGCGGGAAGAAGGACTGACCGAAGAACGGGTTCGCCATCGGCCCGCACTCGCTGTTGGCGGCCGTGTTCAGCAAATTGCAGTCGGGTACAAGATCCTGGTTGGCGTCGGTCCAGGCTCGAGTCGTCGACACGACCACTCGCCCTGCGGGACTGTAGATCCCCTCTTCGGTCGTGTTGGTCGTCGTGACGTAGCGCCCGAGGAAGAACTTCGCCGCGGTTCTTCCGTTCCCCAACAAGTCGTACGACACACCGAACCGCGGCTGGATGTCTTTGAGATTTCGCGGTCCCTCCTGATCCGGGAATACCAGGGCGTTGGGAACGAAGATGTTCGGCCCGATCTGCTGTTGAGGGAAATAGTCGGTCAGGCGCTCGAACCGGAGGCCGCCTTGCAGCGTGAGCCGGCTCAGCGTCCATCGATCCTGGGCGTAGATCGCTGTGATGTTCTGCTTCTGTTGTTGCGTCGACGCCTGATCGGCGTACATCGTGAACTGATACGGAGCGCCGTTCCGGAAGTTGTACTTGAGCTGTTTGTCGTTGTAGCGCGGGTCCGGCGTCATCGCGTGGTTGAGGTGAACGCGGAACCCGAATTTCGCCGTGTGCGATCCGGTGACGTATGAGAGCGATCCCTGGACGACGTCCGTGTATGAGCGGTTGCCGCTCCAATTTGCTCCGCGATAATTCAGGCGGGACACTCGCGTGCCACCGATGTTGAGCAATCCGTCGTCCTGCACCGGAATGAACGTCGCGTCGAACGGATCCTTCTGCCGGCTGCCCCACCAGAAGTAGGGGCCGATCCCCCAGCTCGCCTCGAGCAGCACGCGGCTCGTCACCGGCGACTGCCAGTTCAAGAGACCGAGGATGTTCGGGTGGTTCTCGGTGGTGCCTTGGCCCTCCGGCGAGGCCACCAGCCCGGTGAAGGTCTGCCCCGAAAACGAGCCGCCCTGGATGCAATGCTGGCAGATATACTGCTCGTCCACCCAGCCGTTGATCTTGTTGCGCGGCGTCGGCTGCCACGTCAGCCGCACCGACCCGTTCTTCCACGTGCCGTCGTCGACAGCCTGCTGCGTGAAATCCGGATCGTAGGTCCACTTGGTGGGATCGCCGGCATTCTTGTTCACGAAAATATTGGCGACATACTGGCGGTTGCCTTGATAACGGGATGTGCCGAAGAACCACAGGCGATCACGGACGATGGGGCCGCCCAACGATGGGTTCAGGTCCCAGAGCTTCTTGAGCGAGCTGTTCACCGTCAAGCCCTGAGCCTTCAGCTCGGGCGTGACGTTGTTTCCCTGAAGCGAGCTCCCCGAGACGTTCATAAAAAAGCTCCCGGCGAACATATTGCCTCCCTGCTTCCCGACGATGTTCATCTGGGGGCCGCCGGTCACCGCCTCACCGAGACCGCCGCTGATGCTGAAGGTCACTTCCTCTTGGTTGGCGACCTCCGGGACGTAAGAGGAGACGCCCATTCCCTGAAAACCGGCGCTCTGTCCATCGACGAGGACCTGCCCCTCGTTCCGGCGTCCGCCGTGGACTTGAAACACGCTGAAGATTGGCCCCAGCGCGCCGCCGACGTCGTTGCCCTGCGCGTTGATCGCGGGAACGAGCTGCGTGTAGGCGAAGTACTGCCGCGAGGAAGGAACATTGGCCACTGTGTCGCCGCTCAGCGTCTGCTGGGTGCGCGCGCTGGTCACGTCGACGATCGGCGTTTCGCCGGTGACGGTGACCGTCTCTGCGACGCCGCCCACGCGCAGTTCCGCATTCACGTTGGCGATGAAGGTGCCAGTCAGCTCGATCCCTTCGCGCTTGAAACTCGCGAATCCGGCCAGCGAGAATGTGACCGTGTAGGTGCCCGGTCTCAGGTTCTCAATCGCGTATTGACCGGTTCCACTGGTGACAACCGAGCGCGTTTTCTCGATCAGCGCGGGGCTCGACGCCTCCACGGTAACGCCCGGCAGCACCGCGCCAGACGTATCCCTGATCGCACCTACGATCGACGCCTGCGCGTACGCGGCTGTCGGGGCGACAACCGCCGAGACGAACACGAGTGCCTTGATCCATCTCAGCA
>QHWL01000393.1 GCA_003222555.1 Acidobacteriota bacterium
TCGGGCGGCGCTCGATGCGGTGGTCGACGCCTACGAGACCAAGATAGGCCCGCGCAACGGAGCGCGGGTCGTCGCCCGCGCCTGGGTCGATCCGGCGTACAGAAAACGCCTGATCGCCGACGCCAGCTCCGCGATTGCTGAACTCGGGTATGTTGGCGGTCAGGGCGAGGACATGGTGGTGCTCGAGAATTCTCCCAAGGTCCACAACCTCGTCGTGTGTACCCTGTGCTCGTGCTATCCGTGGCCGATCCTCGGTCTCCCTCCGGTTTGGTACAAATCTGCGCCCTATCGTTCGCGTGCCGTGATCGATCCGCGCGGGGTGCTGCGCGAATTCGGGCTCGAGTTGGACGACGACGTGCAGGTACGTGTGTGGGACAGCACCGCCGAGGTGCGTTATCTGGTCCTGCCGGAACGGCCCGCCGGGAGCGAGAACATGAATGAGGACGCGCTTACGGCGCTGGTCACGCGCGACTCGATGGTCGGCGTGGCGAAGGTGACGTTGTCGCCGGCTGGGGGCGCGGCATGAACGGCGTCCACGACATGGGTGGCATGCACGGCATGGGTTCCATCGAACACGAGAAGAACGAGCCCGTCTTTCACGCTGCCTGGGAGGCGCGGATCTATGCGCTGACTCGCGTGTTGAGGGCTGGCGGAGGCAAGGGGAATCTCGATGCGTCGCGTCATGGGATTGAGGTTCTGCCACCGGCCGAGTACCTGCGCATGAGCTATTACGAACGATGGGTGGCGCGCATGGTCGGGCAGCTCGTGAGCACCGGACTTGCCACAGCGGCGGAGGTCGAGAGCGGCCAGCCGGCGCCGGGTTCGGCGAAGGCCCTTCCGGCGCTCACGGCGGCGATGGTCCCCGAGATGATCGCCAGGCGGAACTCGGCGAGGCGCAACGTGCCGGCGACGCCTCATTTCAAAGTCGGCCAGCGCGTTCGCGCACGCAACATCAATCCAGCGGGTCACACGCGCTTGCCACGATACGCGCGCGGAAAGGTCGGCGTCGTCGTCCGGGATCACGGTGTCTTCGTGTTCCCCGATACGAATGCGCATTTCCTCGGCGAGAAACCGCAACACCTCTACTCGGTGCGGTTCACTGGTCGCGAGTTATGGGGCGAGAACGCGTCGCGACGCGACGTCATTCATCTCGACATGTGGGACGACTATCTTGAGCGCGCGTGATCGAACTCCCGATCCACAGGCGCTCGCGGCGCTGCCGCAGCTTCCGCGCGACGAAGGCGGCCCGGTATTCGCCGAGCCCTGGCAAGCCCAGGCGTTCGCGCTCGCCGTCAAGCTCTCCGAGGAGGGTCACTTCACGTGGAAGGAATGGGCCGCGACGCTTGCAGGCGAACTCGAGGCGGCCGCCAAGCGCGGTGAGCCAGACGATGGATCGCACTATTACGACCATTGGCTGGCCGCGCTCGAGCACCTCGTGCAGGCGAAGGGACTGCTCGATCGCACCGCGCTCGTCGAGCGCAAGGAAGCGTGGGCCGATGCGTACCGCCACACGCCGCACGGCAAACCGATCGAGCTTCGCTCGGCTCCCGTTCCGGACGGCGACCTGTGAAAAATACGACGTTTGAACGCAGCCGCCTTCGCGCCGGAAGCGCTTCCGCGATCGCTGAAGCTTCGGCGGACCGCCGGGGTCCCCAACGCGGCAGCCGCGTTGGGGTGGCCTGCCGTAGCCTTGGCGGAGGCTGGTCGGCGAGCCTCGCCGAAGCTCGGGGAGAACTACGCCCAGCAGAGGCGGGAGCTCGCAGAGCACGCTGAGAAATCCTTAGGCATTTCTTCTCTGCGGCCTTGGCGATCTCTGCGTTGAATGTGATTTGTTCACAATCTCCGAAGGCCCGCACTACCACGGGCTTGTTGAAATCGTTGCCATTGTAAACTGAAGGGTACGCCCCGCGGTCGCTTGCAGGAGATCCAGCATGGCCAGGCGCCTTGTTTTCGTCCTCGCCGTCGCATCGCTCGTCGATCCACTGGCGGCGCAGGGACGGCTCGATCCCCAAATCGACGCAAAGATCCGCCTCGAAGAGGAGCAGCATTCGCAGATCATGCGAACGCTGCATTTCCTCACCGACGTCTACGGTCCCCGCCTCACAGGGTCGCCGAGCCTGAAGGCCGCCGGCGAATGGTCGATCAAGACGATGGAGGCGTGGGGCTTCACCAACGGTCACCTCGAACCGTGGGATTTCGACCGCCCGGGTTGGGTCAACGAGCGGTTCACGGGGCACGTTGTGTCGCCGGTCAGAGATCAGCTCACCTGCGAAGTGCTGGCCTGGACGCCTGGAACCGACGGCACCGTGACGGCGAAGGCCTATCAGATGATTCTCCCGGAGCGGCCGACGCCGGCTGAGCTCGCCGCCTATCTGGCGAGCGTGAAGGACCAGGTGAACGGGAAGATCGTGCTGGTCGGCAAGCAAGTGTTCGTGCCGGTCAATTTCAGCCCGCCGGCCAAACGCCGCGACGACCAGCAGGTCCGCGCGCAGTACGACCCGGACAGCGCCGCCGCCGGACAGCCCGGCGCAGGTGCGGGTCGCGGTAACCAGCAGGGGCCGAGCCCGCCGATGACGGCCGCGCAGATCGATCGGCAGATCGACGAATTTTTCGTCGCCAACAATGTCAAGGTCCGGATCAACGACGCCGGGCGCGAACACGGACAGATCATCGCGTTCAGCAACCGCAGCTACGATGTGACGAAAGCCGTGCCGACCGTCGTGATGCGCAACGAGGACTACGGCCGCATCTCACGGATTCTCGCCGACGGTACGCCCGTCGAGCTCGAGTTCAACATCATCAATAGGGTCTATCCCGAAGGCAAGACGGCGTACAACACCATCGCCGAGATCCCCGGCAGTGACAAGAAAGGCGAGGTCGTCATGCTCGGCGGCCACCTCGACTCCTGGCAGTCGGCGACGGGAGCCACCGACAACGCGATCGGGTGCGCGATGACGATGGAAGCCGCGCGGATCCTCAACGCAATAGGCGTGAAGCCGCGCCGCACGATTCGCGTGGCGCTGTGGAGCGGCGAGGAAGAAGGCCTCCTGGGATCGCGGGCGTATGTCAAGGAGCACTTCGGATCCTTCGAGAACCCGAAGCCGGAGTTCGCGACCCTGGCCGGCTATCTCAACATCGATGCCGGCACCGGACGCGCACGGGGCGCGAGCGTGTTCGGTCCGGCCGAGGCGGCGGCGGTTCTTCGGAAGGCGCTCGCGCCCTTCGAGGATCTCGGCGTCGCCGGCGCGACGACTACCAGGAACAGGAATATCGGCGGGACTGACAGCACGTCGTTCAACAACGCCGGTTTGCCCGGCATTCTCTTCGGGCAGGATCCGATCGAATACAACTCGCACACACACCACACCAACCTCGACAACTACGAGCGGATCGTCGAAGCCGACGTGAAGAGCGGGGCAATCGTCATCGCCGGCGTGTTGTACGAGCTGGCCATGCGCGATGAGATGCTGCCGCGGTTCGCCAAATCCGACATGCCGCCGGGGCGGCCATCGGCGCCGTAGGTGCGATACCGCAATTTACAATTTACAATTCGTAATAAACAAAGAGAAGCGAAGCTCTTTGTAACTTGTAAATTGTAAATTTCCGGCGAGGGAAGTATGAAACATCTGTTTGCAGCGCGAAGAGTCAGACGTTCGATCGCGCTCGACGCGGCAGCGTTCTATGTTGTGGCTGCATGCGCTGTGGCCAGTCTCGCCGCCCGGCAGACGCCCGCGAAGCCGGCTGCGCCGAAGACGCGGTCTTCGGCTGCAGCCAAGAAGGCCCCAATGGTGATCGTTGAGAATAAGCCGGCTGCGCCGAAGACGCGGGCTTCGGCTGCAGCCAAAAAGGCCCCAATGGTGATCGTTGAGAATGGCGCGCGTCCATTCGGCGGGAAGGTGGTCGGCGATCCGGCCAAGGGATCGATCGCCTGTGATCACGGCTACGTCGAGTGGCAGGTCCCGCAAAATCCGCGCAAGTTCCCGTTCCTGATGATTCACGCCAGCAGCACGAAAACGTGGCAAACCACCTTCGACGGCCGGGATGGCTTCCAGAACATCTTTCTCCGCCGCGGCTATTCCGTGTACATGACCGATCTACCGCAAACGGGCCGGGCAGGCCAGAGCTGCCGGCAGTACGGTCCCTACATGCCTCGGGCCGACAACGACCAGGCATCGTTCACGACCTGGCGGATCGGCACGTGGCTCCCGGGGGAGCCGGCGCCGACCTTCTATCCCGGAGTGCAGTTTGCCAATGACAAAAGGGCCCTGGATCAATTCTTCCGGATCCAATATCCGGAATTCAACGCGCCGGAGAACGAGCAGATCGAGACGGATGCTCTAGCCGTGCTGGCAAAAGAGATTGGTCCGTCCATCGTCCTCACCCATTCTTCAACCGGCATTCGCGGCTGGATTTTCGGCACCAAGGCTCCCGGCAATATCGCGGCAATCGTGTCGTACGAGCCCGGCACCGCGGTGTTCCCGGAGGACGAAGCGCCACCGCAGATCCCGAGGGCTGACGGGATGAAGGTGGACGCGGGAAACACCATTCCGATGGCCGCGTTCATGAACCTGACGAGGATGCCGATCCAGATCGTCTGGGGCGACTACATTCCGTCGAAGATGGACCCGAAGAACGTCGGGCCCCTTCTGACGCTGGACGGCCGGCGGATCAACGTCATCAAGTCGAAACTGATGGCGGAAGCGATCAATCGCCACGGAGGCCATGCGGAGGTGGTGATGCTGCCGGAGATTGGGATTACCGGCAATACCCACTTCATCATGTCGGATCTGAACAACGTCCAGATCGCGGACCTGCTGTCGCAGTTTCTCAAGAAGAACGGGCTCGACCAGTACCCGGCGGCGCGAGCGAGCCAGCGATGACCGGTCGTTGATGGTCACCAATCCTGATAAGAGCCCTGGCCCGGTGAGATGCGAGGGAGTGGCCTCCTCGTACATAATGTCCATAATGTCGAAAGGTTCAAGGGCGTGTTGCGGCCGGGAGGATGTCAATGCGTAGGCTAATCGTGGTCACCGCGGCAGCGATATTGGTCGGGACCAGCGCGGGAGCTCAGCAGCCGGCCGCCCCGAGCTGTACGCCGAGCGGCTACGCTCCTCCGATGTATGGGGTATTCGGCCAGAACGGCGGAGGTGGCCAGACCTCCTACGAAATCGCAAGCCCGTGCATTCCCAAGGAAGTGCGGGACGCAGCCGAAGCGATCGGGATGGGACGCAACAGGCCGCTCGGTGTCAAGAACGTCATCACGGTCATGTTTTCCGCCCAGGGCACCCTTGCCGGACCGGGCTCCGGCATGGACAAGCTGACCAAGGCAGATTTCCAGATTAGCTACGTCGTGCCTGCCATGCGACTGGCCCTCGAGGGGAGCCGCTCCGATGGCAAGCCTCTGAAGGAGATTCGCGTGTTCGCAGATACCTACGCCTGGAACGAGGCGAAGGAGGGGATGGGCGCGCCGAGCGCGCGCCCCTGATCAAACTGACGCCGTTCGGCGCGCTCTGGTCGGTGATCGACGCGGAAGGCCACGCCGTGGTCAGCACCGTCGATGGCAAGACTGTGCTCGCTGGCGTTTCTCCTTATGACGGCATGGAAGTGACGACCACCCTCGACAAGGAACATCGGCCTGAACTCGTGACCGTGAAGGCCAACGGCCACGTGTACGGGGCAACCTTCGCCGATTATCGCGACACTTGGGAGCCGGCCTACCTCGTCATTTTCCCGAGCCAAATCAGCTGGACCATCGATGGACGCCCCCTCGCTGATCTAAAGGTGACGGCCTTCAAGTCGAATCCCTACGTCGTATTTCCTGTGCCCGCAGTCGTTCGTCAAACGGTGTCCAAGTAAAATTCGGGAGGCGGAAATGGTCAAGAGAACCCTGTTGGCATCTATCGTGTCCCTAACTTTTTTCGCTGTGGCCGCGCCTGCAATCGCCCATCACTCGGCAAACGCACAGTTCGACACGTACAAGGAATTCATCCTTACCGGCGTCCTCACGAAGCTCGAGGAGATGAACCCTCACTCCCGGTGGCACGTCGACGTCAAAGCGGATGACGGAACGGTCACGTCCTGGGAATTGGAAGGCGTAAGTCCCAACAGCCTCCGGAGGGCGGGCGTGAGAGTCAAGGACGACCTGAAGATCGGCGGAACGTACAGCTTCACGGTTGCCCCCTCCAAGGACGGATCCCATCTCGCCTTTCTCAAGGCGATAACCATCGACGGCCGCTTGGTTCAAATGGTCGCGCTCTAGTCCGAGGAGATGGTCGTGAGAAAGAACATCTG
>QHWL01000394.1 GCA_003222555.1 Acidobacteriota bacterium
GGGCGAGATTTACGACGTCGCCGTCGACGTGCGGCGCGGATCTCCGTCGTTCGGACGATGGGTCGGCATCCGGCTTTCGGCCGACAACTTCAAGCAGTGCTACGTGCCGCAAGGGTTCGCCCACGGCTTCGCCGTTATCAGTCCGATCGCGCAAGTCGAGTACAAGTGCACCGATTTGTACGACCCGGCGGACGAGATCGGCATCGCTTGGAACGACCCCGCGCTCGCGATTTCATGGCCCGTCGGGGAGCCGTTTCTGTCCGAGCGCGACCGTCGTCATCCGACGCTTGCCGAAGTAATGGACGAGCTGCCTGAGTGGCGCGGCTGAAGCGGCGCGGGCATGCGGGGGACAAAATCGCGCGTCACCGTAAGGCCGCTGGTTTTCAGCTTGCCGGAATGCGACCCCAGTGACAGATTTGTAAGACTCGTAACAAAACTCGTCGCCGCTGTGCTCGTGCCCCGGTCAGAAATCCTTGATTCTCTGCGACTTTCGACGGGTACGCCCCTTGCCTTTCCGAGCTGTGCAATCACCGATCTGATTACGGCAGGGCGCCGTGAATGCTGGGGGAGCCAGATTGGTGGAGCAGAAGGGCACCGCAATGACGCGATGCCCTTTTGTTTGTACGGCGTTCAGTGCCCGCCGAGCCCTCGTCCCCCCACTGCGCCGCGGCCCCGCCCCCAAAAAAGACGCCGTTAACCGCCGAGACCGCGGAGAAGAAAACGCCAAGAATTCTCGGCGTACTCTGCGTGCTCCACGGTAAACGGCGCGTCCCACGCCACACTCAGCCCTTTGTCTGCAAAATTCCTTCGCGTTCTTCGTGACTTCGTGAGAATTAAGCGTCAAAAATAGCGGATGCGCATCGACCTGAACGCGGATGTGGGTGAGTCCTTCGGGGCCTACACGATTGGCCACGACGCGGGGCTCATGAAGTCGATCACGTCGGCCAACGTCGCCGCAGCATTTCATGCCGGCGATCCGACGGTGCTGCGCGCCACAATTCGCATGGCCAAAGCAAGCGGCGTCGCCGTCGGGGCACACCCCGGCCTTCCCGACCTCGTCGGCTTCGGACGCCGGGAGCTGAACGTCACGCCCAAAGAGGCCGAGGACCTCGTCCTCTACCAGATCGCCGCTGTGGCAGGAGTGGCGGCCGCCGAAGGGGTGAAGGTGCAGCACGTGAAGCCGCATGGCGCGTTGTTCAACATGGCCGTCCGCAATGCCGAGTTGTCGGCGGCCATCGCGCGCGCGGTCGTCGCATTCGATCCGTCCTTGATTCTTTTCGGTCTTCCAGGATCGGAAATCCTGAATGCGGGCCGCGCCGCCGGGCTGCGAGTGGCCGCTGAGTGGCCGCTGAAGTGTTCGCCGACCGTGCCTACGAAGCCGACGGCTCGCTGGCGTCGAGGCGCAAGCCGGGAGCGGTCATCCACCATGTGGACGCCCTCGTTTCGCGCGCCATTCAGATGGTGAAAGACCGCACCGTCGTGGCGGTCGACGGCGCAGTCGTCGAGCTCGAGGCCGACACAATCTGCGTCCACGGCGATACACCTGATTCCGACGAGCTCGCCTCGAAACTGCGCGTGGGCCTGGAAACCGCGGGAGTGACGGTCAAAGCAATTGGGGCGCGGTGAAATGCACGAATGCAATAACGCACGAATGCAATGATGCAGCACGTTCTGACTCAATCGTCCACGCCGGCGGGCCTTTTCGGCTGGTGGCGCGCCGCCGGCGAGCGTGCCCATCGGACGCTCGTGGCGGCAGCCTTCGGGTGGATGCTCGATGCGTTCGACGTCATGCTCTTCTCGTTGGTGCTGGCGGCGCTCATCGCGGACCTGGGTCTGACGAAGCCGCAGGCAGGCCTGCTGGGATCGATCACGCTCATCGGGGGCGCGGCGGGAGGACTGGTGTTCGGGGTGATCGCCGACCGGCGCGGGCGCACGCGCGCGCTCATGGGGAGCGTCCTCTTGTACTCGATCTTCACGGGCCTCTGCGGGCTCGCGCAAAACATGTGGCAGCTCGCCATCTTTCGCGTGCTGCTCGGGTTCGGCATGGGCGGCGAGTGGGCGAGCGGCGCGGCGCTCGTGTCCGAAACGTGGCCGGCAGATACCCGCGGCAAAGCGCTCGGGTTCATGCAAAGCTCCTGGGCGATCGGCAACGGCGCGGCCGCGCTCGTCACCGCTCTAGTGCTGCCGGCCTGGGGCTGGCGAGCGGTGTTTTTCGTCGGCGTTCTGCCGGCGCTCTTCACGCTGTGGGTACGGCGGAACGTCGAAGAACCGGACATGTGGAGGCAGAGCACGACGACCGCGCGGTTTGCCGACATCTTCCGCGGTCGCCTCGGCGCCGTCACTGCCGCCGTCACGTTGATGAACGCGTGCACGCTCTTTGGATGGTGGGGTTTGAATGCGTGGGTTCCGGCGTACCTTTCGCTGCCGGCGACGCAGGGCGGGATCGGTCTGGGCGCATACGCGATGTCGGCCTTGGTCGTGGCCATGCAGGTCGGCATGTGGTTCGGGTACGTGACGTTCGGGTTCGTCAGCGATGCCATCGGACGCAAGCGCACGTACATCGCATATCTCCTGATAGCGAGCGTACTGCTCCCGCTTTATGGGCTCGCAAAAAATCCGACGGTGCTGCTCGCGCTCGGCCCGTTCGTCGCGTTTTTCGGCACCGGGTATTTCAGCGGCTTCGGCGCGCTGACAGCCGAGATCTACCCGACGTCCATACGCGCGACCGCGCAGGGTTTCACGTACAATCTCGGCCGGATCGCCAGCGCGGCCGCGCCGTTTACGGTCGGCTCACTCGCCGAGAGTCGCGGCTTCACGGCCGCCTTCGCGCTGACCGGTGCGGCGTTCTTGTTCGCCGCGTTCGCCTGGGTCTGGATTCCGGAAACACGCGGCTCCGAGCTGCGCTGACCTGCCAATCAAACGAAAATTGAAACGAATGGAGATTCACAGTCTCTGTAGCTGTCAACCGCTTAGAGCTCCCTCAAGGCTCTCCGCAGCACCTTGCCGACCATCGTTTTTGGCAACTCCTGGCGGAACTCTATGCGCGAGGGAACTTTGTACGGCGCGAGGCGCTCTCGGCAGAAGGCGCGCAGCTCCGCTTCGGTTGCCGTGTGCTTCGCGCGGAGCACGACCCACGCCTTGACCATTTCCCCTTTGGCCTGGTCTGCGATACCAGCCACACCGACTTCGGAAACCGCCGGGTGGTTCGCGAGCACTTCCTCGATCTCGCGCGGCCACACCTGGAATCCGCTCGTCTTGATCAAATCCTTCTTGCGATCGACGATGAACAGATAGCCATCTTCGTCGAGGTAGCCCAGATCGCCGGTATGGAGCCAGCGCCGCGTGCCGCCCTCGTCGACGTGGTCGCGGAGCACGCCGACGGTCTCGTCGGGTCTGTTCCAGTAGCCGACCATCAGCTGCGGCGCGGAAAAGGTAATTTCACCAACCTCCCGCGCTGGCAGGATGCGCGTGCCTTCATCGGCGTCATAGATGCGAATGTCGACGTCTGGCAAGGGCATCCCGACCGAACCATTCTTATTCGGGCCCTGCACCGGATTGATGCACAAGGCCATCATCGCTTCCGTCAGCGAGTAGCCTTCGACGATGCGGCCGCCTGTGATCGATTCGAAGCGCCGTTTCGTGTCGGCCAGCAGCGCAGCCGCGCCGGAAAAGCAGATCTTGATCGACTTGAAGTCCGCTTTTCCCCGCTGGACATCGGGATGATTCAACAACGCGATATACAGAGTCGGCACGCCGTTGAAAAACGCCGGCTTCACGCGGCGAATCGTGGCGAGCAAATCCTCGAGGTCGCGCGGGTTGGGCACCAGCGCAACCGGATTGCCGTTCACAAACGCCAGCGCCTGCACGCCGACATTCCCGTACACATGGAACAGCGGCAGCGGCAGGAGGATGACGTCGTTGACGCTGCCGAGCGCCGAGGACGTCCACGCGAGGATCTGCAGACCTGCCCGCACGTAGGCGCCATGTGTGCCGACGGCGCCTTTGGGCGTCCCAGTGGTGCCGCCGCTCATCAACAGCACGGCGGGATCATCGGGCATGAGAGGCTCGCGCGGCGCCGTGTCGCGCGCGTGGCGGCGAACCATCGCCGCCAGGTCGTGATCGCCTTGGGCAAGCCGGATGCGATCGCCCTCGTGCGTCTCGCGAAAGAGCGTGAACAGCGTCCGTAGAATCGGAGGGAAGTGCTCTTTGATGTTTGTCGCGATGACCTGCCGGACCGGGGTGCGATGCTGGATGTTCTTGATGCGGTAGTAGAAGCGCGACAGTGCGACGATTGTTTCGATACCGTGCTCGCGAAGCGGGCCTTCGAGCTCGTGGTCGGTGTAGGTGGGATTGAGCGGCGCAACGATGGCTCCGAGCTTCCAGGCCCCGAGCTCGGCGACGAAAAACTGCGGACAGTTCGGAAGGAGCAGCGCGACGCGGTCGCCGCGCCGAATGCCGAGTGCCGCAAACGCCGCGGCGCAGGCGTCGCTCATCCGCTCGAGCGCGGCGTAACTGAGGGAGGCGCCTTTGAAGAGGAGCGCGGGATGGCCGGGCCGATCACGCGCGGTGGCCGAAACGTAATCGACCAGAGTACGGCTCGGGTAAGGCGCCAGCGTCGGCGGGACGCCTGCGTCGTAGTGGGCGAGCCACGGCGCCGTTGAGGTCATCAGCCGCGCGATTATAGCCCCCGATGATGCCGTCGCCGGAGCGGACAGTCGAGGCTCCCGCCGTTTTCACAAGCGTGGCGCCGGGTCGGCCCCGCGTTCGCAGGCCTGACGCTTGTGAGCAAAACACGTTCAACGCAGAGACCGCGGAGGCCGCAGAGAAGAAATGCCCAAGATTTCTCTGCGTGCTCTGCGTTCAAACGTCGCATTTTTTTCACACACGCGGGGTGGAGCCGAGCAACATCAGCAGCAGCGCTTTCTGGCCGTGCAGCCGGTTCTCCGCTTGATCGAAGACGACCGCCGCTGCCGACTCGAACACTTCGGCGGTCACCTCCTCGCCCCGGTGCGCGGGCAGGCAGTGCATGAAGAGCGCGCCCGGCTTGGCGAGCGCCATCAGCGCTTCGTTGACCTGATACGGCGCGAACGCCAGACGCCTGACGT
>QHWL01000395.1 GCA_003222555.1 Acidobacteriota bacterium
ACCGACATGGCTGATCGCGTTGTGACCGCGTTTGCGCCGGCGACCGTCTCCAACGTCGCATGTGGTTTCGACGTCCTCGGCTTTGCCCTCGAAGCGCCGGGCGACGAGGTGTCCGCGCGGTTCATAGGGGGTCCCGACCCTCAGGTGCACATCGACGACATCGTCGGCGACGGCGGCCGGCTGCCGCGCGAGGCGGCGCGCAATACGGCCGGCGTGGCCGTCCAGGCGCTGCTCACGGCGCTCGGCGAGCGTCGCGGCGTTGCGATCACCATCCGCAAGGGTCTCCCACTATCGAGCGGGTTGGGCGGCAGCGCCGCGACCGCGGCGGCGGCCGTCAAGGCCGTCGATGCGCTCCTCGATGCGCGCGCGCCCGTCGAGACCCTCATCGCGTGCGCGCTCGAGGGCGAGCGGATCGGCGCCGGGTCCGCACACGCCGACAACATCGCGCCCGCCATCTGCGGGGGCTTCGTCCTGGTGCGCCGCGCCAGTCCCCCGGACATCATCAGCCTTCCCGTGCCTGCCGGCTTGACGGCCGTCGTCGTCCACCCGGATCTTGAAATCGAGACGACGCGCGCCCGCGCCTTGCTCGGCGACACCGTGCGGTTGGCGGATGCCATCCGTCAATGGGCGAATCTCGGCGCCCTCGTTCACGGCCTTCATCGCGGGGACTTCGCGTTAATCGCGCGCGCGCTCGAAGATACCGTCGCGGAGCCGCGCCGGGCCTCGCTCATTCCGGGGCTGATGGCGATCAAGCGGGCCGCGGTCGAGGCGGGCGCGCTTGGCTGCAGCCTGTCAGGATCTGGCCCTTCTCTGTTCGCCTTGTGCGGGGACGCGAAAGCCGCCGCCGCGGTGGGCGGGGCGATGACCAAGGCCGTTCGCGCCGAAATCGGCGGCGAGCCGCAGACCTACATTTCCTCGATCGCCCCTCAGGGCGCGCGCGTCGTGTCCGCATGCGCTTCGTGACGACGCGCGGCCGGGCGCCGGCCGCGTCGCTGGAGTTTGCGCTGTTCGACGGCCTGGCGCCGGATGGCGGCTTGTATGTCCCCGAGTCGCTCGCGCCCTGGACGGCCGACGACATCGCGCACCTTTCCAAGTTTTCGCTGACCGAGCTGGCCATTCGTGTGCTTCGTCCGTTCGTCTCGGAAGAAATGACCGACGCGGCGGTCGACGAGCTCGCGCGCGATGCGCTGAACTTTCCCGTGCCGCTCGTGGCGGTCGAACCGAACGTCTACGCGCTCGAGCTGTTTCATGGCCCGACGCTCGCCTTCAAGGACGTCGGTGCGCGCGTGATGGCCCGCGTCATGGCCGCGCTCCATGACGGTGGCGATCCCACGACGGTGCTGGTCGCGACGTCTGGGGACACGGGCGGCGCCGTCGCGCACGCGTCGTGGTGCTGTATCCCGCCGGCCGCGTGAGCCCCACCCAGGAAGCGCAACTGACGATGTTCAACGGCGAGCCCGGATCGAACGTGCGGGCGTACGCGGTCGACGGAAGCTTCGACGATTGCCAACGGCTGGTGAAGGCCACCTTCGGCGACGACGACTTGCTCCGGCGGGTACGCCTGACGTCGGCGAACTCGATCAACATCGGGCGTTTGCTGCCGCAGATGATCTATTACTTTCATGCTGTTGCTCAGACCCTGGCGCAAGGCGTGTCGCCGAACGTGGCGCAGGGCTTTAGGCCTGCGATGATTTCGGTGCCGAGCGGCAACTTCGGCAACCTGACGGCCGGGCTGATGGCCAAACGGGCCGGACTGCCTATCGCGCGATTCGTGGCCGCCACCAACGTCAACGACGAGGTGCCCACGTACCTGGCCACCGGCCGTTTCGAGCCGCGAGCCTCGATTCATACGATCGCCAACGCGATGGACGTCGGCAACCCCAGCAATTTCGAACGTATGACCTGGCTGTACGGCGGCGACGTCGACGCCATGCGCCTCGACATCGTCGGCAGCCGCCACGACGATGACGAGGTGCGCGCCACGATTCGTCGCGTGTACGAAGAGCGTGGCTACTTGCTCGATCCGCATAGCGCGATTGCGTATCTCGGGCTGATGGAACACGCGCACGGCGCACCGGGAATTTTCCTCGCTACAGCGCACCCCGCCAAATTCATCGAGATCGTCGCGCCGATCATCGGTTTGACGATGAGTCAACGTCAGCAAATCACGCCCGGGCCGCTTGCCCATGCACTCGCCCAACCTCAACGCCTGATGCCGCTGGTCGGGGCGCTCGACGCTGTGAAAGCCATCATCAATGGGTGAGGCCGGCAGGTCGTACCGGTACCGGCTGGCCGTCCTCGACGAGTTGTGGACGCACGGAGTGCACCCGACCGATCACACGAGGCCGGAGCTGGTTCACGAGTTCGTCAGTGACTTGTACCGGCATCAGTTGCGCCGCCTGCGTCTTCGACTGATGCGCCGCGAGTTTCCGAGAAAGGATTACGCCGCCCAGGTGATTACGCTGCGGAAGCGCTATCGTCTCATCTCGATGCCTGCGGCTGAGTGGCTTGAACAGGAAAGCTAATTCACACGAGAAACCATCAGGATCTTCGTGCGCTTCGTGACTTCGTGAAAATTGTCTCTGCGGACTCGGCGGCCTCTGCGATGATCGTTGTTCAGACACCGAATTCGTGACGGATGGCTGCGAGAATTTGCGCCGGCGGCCAGGCGGCGTCAACGATGAGCGCGTCGGGCGGCTCTTCAAGGTCGGTGAGCTGGCTCGACACCAGTGCCGGCCCGAAGAAATGAGACGGCCGCGCTGCAAGGCGCTGTTCGAGGAGCGCGCGAGCGGCATGCAGGTGCACGAATCGCACCGGTCGGAGGTTGCCACGGAGCGTGTGCCGGTCGCGCGCTCTTGGCGCCGGGCAGGCCACGATGGTGTGCTCGCGCCGATCGATCGCGCGCTCCACTATGGCGCGGAGCGTGGCAATCCACGGCGCGCGATCGGTGTCGCGAAGCGGCACGCCGGCCCGCATCTTCTCGATATTGTGAGCGGGATGCTGATCGTCGGCGTCGACAAATGGCCAGCCGAGCTCCGCCGCCAGCGCCCTTCCGACGGTGGACTTGCCAGCGCCGGCCGCGCCCATGATGATAATCACCACACCCATGACGGTAATCGAAATCAGCGAGCCCGGGGATCCGGATGTCCTGCGACCAGCCGAGCGGCCGACGCCGGCGCCGGGATCGGGCGAGGTCCTCGTCAAAGTCGCCGCCGCCGGGGTGAACCGGCCCGACGTCGCCCAGCGGCTCGGCAAGTACCCGCCGCCTCCCGGCGCGTCCGACATCCCCGGCCTGGAAATCGCCGGGACGATCGAACAGACAGGTCCCGGCGTCCCCGATTGGCGCGTGGGCGACCGGGTCTGCGCGCTGGTGACCGGCGGCGGGTACGCAGAGTACTGCGTCGCGCCGGCACGTCAGTGCCTGCCGGTTCCGCGCGGGTTCGATTTCGTGGCAGCCGCGGCCATTCCCGAAACCTTTTTCACCGTGTGGACAAACGTGTTCGAGCGGGGCCGGCTGAAGCCGGGCGAATCGATCCTCATCCACGGCGGCTCGAGCGGCATCGGGACCGCCGCGATTCAGCTTGCGCGCACATTTGGCTCGCGCGTGTTTGCCACGGCGGGCTCGGCGGAGAAATGCGCGGCGTGCCAACAGCTGGGGGCCCAACTGGCGATCAATTATCGCGACACCGACTTTGTCGCCGCGATTCGCGACGCCACCGGCGGACGCGGCGTCGACGTGATTCTCGACATGGTCGGTGGCGAGTATGTGCAGCGCAACATCGACGCGCTCGGGTTCGAAGGCCGCCTCGTGCAAATCTCGACGCTTGGCGGCGCCATGGCGCAAATCAACATGGCCTTGGTGATGCAGCGCCGGTTGACGATCACCGGTTCGACGCTCCGCGTGCGATCGGTCGCCGAGAAGGGCACGATCGCGAAGGCGCTCCGAGAGCACGTGTGGCCGCTCTTTGAATCGGGCGCGGTGCAGCCCGTCGTCCACGCAACATTTCCGCTGCGGGCCGCCGCCGAGGCGCATCGACTAATGGAGTCGAGCCGGCATATCGGCAAGCTGGTCCTTGTCGTGTAAGCGGCTACAATCTGCGATCTTGTTCTCACCCAAATCCTTCGTCGCCCTCCAGCACCGCAACTACCGGCTTATCTGGATCGGTCTGCTCGTCTCCGTCACCGGAACGATGATGCAGAATGCCGCGCTGCTGTGGCACGTCTCACTGCTCGTGCCGGCCGACAAGAAGGGGTTGGCGCTCGGACTCGTCGGCCTCGTGAAGGTCGCGCCGATCATCTGCTTCTCGATGATCAGCGGCGTCGTCGCCGACGCGTGGGATCGGCGGAGGCTGATGCTGTTGACCCAGGCGGGATCGGTGCTTTCGGCGCTGGCGCTCGCGGTGCTGACGTTCCGCGGATTGTCGACCGTGTGGCCCATTTACATCCTGGCCGCACTCGGCGCCGCGGTCGGCGCGTTCGATCTGCCGGCCAGACAGGCGCTGGTGCCGACGCTCGTTCCGCGCGAGCACCTGCCGAATGCGATCACGCTGAACACCATCATGTTTCAGACTGCAGCGGTTGTCGGACCGTCGCTGGGGGGCCTGCTCATTGCTGCGACCGGGGTCGGCTGGGTATACGTGGTGAACGCGCTGTCGTTCGGCTGCGTGATCGTTGCGCTCCTGATGATGAGAAATGTGCCGGCCCACCCCTCGACAGGCTCGGGGCGCGACGAGGTGTCGCTTCACGCTGCGCTCGAAGGACTCCGGTTCGTGTTCCGCTCACCGCTCATCCGGTCGACGATGCTGCTGGATTTCTTCGCGACCTTCTTCTCATCGGCGACGGCTCTTCTGCCGATTTTTGCCCAGGACATCCTCGAGGTCGGCGCGCGGGGCTACGGCTGGCTGTACGCGGCGCCGGCCACCGGCGCGTTGGTGACGAGCGCTGTGATGGTGCCGCTCACCGAACGGATCCAGCGCCGCGGACCGGCGCTGCTNNNCGCGACCGCCGTTTTCGGCTTCTCGCGATCGTTCTGGCTGACGTTCGCGTGCCTCGCGCTGACCGGCGCGACCGACACCGTCAGTATGGTCATCAGGAACATCATCCGGCAGCTCGAGACACCCGATCGGTTGCGCGGCCGCATGACCGGCGTGAACATGGTGTTTTTCATGGGCGGGCCGCAACTGGGCGAGCTGGAAGCCGGCGTGGTCGCCAACTGGCTCGGCGCGACCTTCTCAG